>JAJRBL010000039.1 GCA_028679485.1 Methanospirillum sp.
TCTCAAGATTCATCCCTGATATGGAGAGGAGAAGTGTTCTCCTGGTTTTCCGCTTTTCTTTTGCAACAAGAGGACTCTTTCGTTCGTACTTGGCACAATAGAAGACCTGGCAGCGATCGATGAATGACTTGAGGTGACCGGGAATTCCCATGGTCATCACCGGTGTGGCAACGATCAGGCTGTCCATGTCCCGTATTAAGGGATATATCCTCTGCATATCATCTTCCTGGATACAGGAAGCCTGTTCACGGCAAAAGTAGATCTCCCTGCAGGACGAGAGATCAAGAGAAGGAACATCAACCCGGGTAACCGTACAGCCTGCATCTTCTGCTCCTGATATCGCCTTATTAAGTAGTTTTGAGGTATTTCCTTCCGGCAGCGGACTTCCGAGAAGCGCAAGGATCAGTGGTTTCATATCATACTTTGGTACGGTATCAGGTTATGAACCTTCGGGAGGTGTCATGATAAACAGATTGATCTCTGTTAATATCTCCGGGATTCTGAATAAATAACCGATTTTCGAGGTTATTCTGGTTGCGAATTATTCATAAACATGCAGGATAAGTACTGATGTGGTGAAAACCATGCCCGAAGAGAAGAAGGTCAAGGCTGGCAGTAAAGTCGGCCCGGGAAAATATGTCTGCGTCGATTGCGGGAAGGTATATGAACTCACCGGAACAGAGCAGGATCTGCGTCGCTGTTCTGCGTGTTCCTGTGAAATGTACAACTGCTTTCCCATTACTCATATCCGTCCCGATGTGAAGACACCGGAAGATGTAGTGAACCCTCCAGACCGGTAATGCCCCGTATTGCATGGTTTTGGACTGTATGGACGGAAGCGATACCCGAATATGATACACCCAAAACGTTCCGGATTAACCGGAACATTTTGGGCGATCCATGAAGTGCAAACGGTATGCAGGTTTTGGATAATCTTCGCAATGGGTTATTCAAATCCCTTTGCAATATACCCGAGATGCAGATCAAAGAGGTAAATAATGGTAAATGTTTCTGATGAAGGACAGGTCTTCGAGTGCGAGATCTGCGGTAACATTGTGAAAGTCCTTGAAGTCGGCGGCGGAGAGTTGATCTGCTGCGGTGAACCCATGGTACTGCAGGGGTGATCCTGGTGTGTTCAGGCATGAATGATCTTGAAAAAAAGATAGGTAAAGTTCCTAAAATTTTTAAAAAGCTTGCCGAGACTGATCCCGGTATTCATGAGATGATCCTGAAACTGGATCAGTATATCTGGGACGACGGAGCCCTTTCAGGAAAGACAAAAAAACTGATTGCCATAGCGATAGCCGCATCGATGCGGGATCAGCATGCCATTAAAGCCCAGATGGCAGGAGCAAAGAACCTTGGCGTAACGAAAGATGAGGTCGAGGAAGCCCTCCGCGTTGCTTATCTGCTTGCAGGAATGCCGGCCTATGTAAATGGGAAGGTAATCGAAGAAGAAGTGATGTGATCGTCCCTGATGGGGATGGGCCGGGAGAAAGCAGGACCGGATTCCTGACACTGGCGAGAATGTACTGGTTTTTTGGTAAAAATCTTCTTTTTCCTCTCCCATCCTGTTGAACCTGTTCAGGTCATGAAGAACAGATCCCGGGAGGACAGGCGACAGTACTGGTTCTCCTGTCCTGAAGAATGGCTCATTCCTTCCGGGTGAGGAGCGAAAGACTTTATGCCTCCTTTAAAAGATGTGATCCTTTTATGGTACCCATACATGTTCTTGCCATTGCAGGCAGTCCCAGGCGTCACGGGAACTCGGAGATCCTTCTTGACTGGGTGATCGAAGGGATGAAGTCAGATCCCCTGGTGCATGTCAACAAGGTAATCTTAAACGAAGCAGATATTCAGCCATGCCAGGGATGTAACAGCTGCGAAAGACTCAACCGGTGCATAAAACATGATGGAATGGAGGTGCTTGAAAAGGAGATAATCGATGCAGACTGTATCATCCTTTCAGCCCCGATCTACTGCATGGGCATATGTGCACAGGCGAAGGCCCTCATCGACCGGGCACAGGTGTTCAGATCCCGCAAATATGTATTGAAACTCCCGGTGGTCCCGCCCGGGCGAAAGGGAAAGCGTCTGGGTGTATTCATCTCAACTGCCGGACAGGACTGGGACTATGTTTTTGATGCTGCTATTCCGACGATAAAATGTTTCTTTCATGTGATTGAAGTGAAGGACAGGGATATCCATTACTTTATGGTCAACCAGGTTGATGAAAAAGGAGCGGTATTGAATCATCCCACGGCAAGGAATGAAGTATCAGATCTCTCCCGTCTTCTGGTTCATACCCTTCAGGAGCGATTATCCGGATGAACGAGAAAAAAGTTACCGTTATCGGCCTGCTAGGCAGCCCGCACCGAAAAGGAAATACCGAACAGCTTCTGGACCGCTTCCTGTCCGGAGCATCAGATGCTGGTGGCCTTACTGAAAAGGTGATCCTGGTAAATCTCTCCTATTCATCCTGTAAAGGATGTAATGCCTGCCATGTAACCGGTTTTTGCATCATGGATGACGATATTGTCAGGTTATATGACCGGCTCCTGGGAGCAGACTGCGTGGTTACCACCTCTCCGATATATACCATGGGAATTACCACTGAACTCAAGTCTTTCATCGACCGGGCACATTATCTCTGGGTGAGGCATTACCAGCTCGGTGAACATGTCATTGCCCCTGAACAGAAGATACTTCGTCGCGGTTATTTCCTCTCCACGGCAGGAATGGATATGAGTGATGTCTTCAGAACGGCGTTTCCCATGATGAAAGCACTCTTTAATATCCTGGGGTTTACCTACTGTGCAAATATTCTTGCCCGGAATATGGACGGGTATGGCGGGATAGGAGGTCACCCCACGGCTCTTGATGATGCATATAAGGCCGGGTTTGAAGCCGTAAAGGGGATAGAAGAGAAAATTCCCTGTCAGGGCGAAGAAAAAAGGGGATAATTTACTTTCACCCCGCGGCCTGTATCCTTTATGTACTGTTCTGTTGACCCTATGGTGGTATGTCAGGTGTTGATCTGGCTGATATCGGCAAACGCTGGCAAGACAGAATTACTGCATCACCTGAGTATACGGTAGTCCCGAATGATAATATCTTTAAACTTGGATTCTGCCGGTCCGGGATCCGCGAATCGATCTTTCTTCGTCAGCAGGAGTTCCTGGTTTCACTTTGTCGTGAATACGATGGCTGTCGTGTCGAGGAGTCATTTCCCGGAGAGATCTGTCTCAACGGGGAGGGTGAATACTATTGTATTCCCACAACCCACGAGTGTCCGGCCTGGTCATGCAGTCCTTCAGATATATACCCGTTGTTTCGGGGGGATCTCTCTCTTGTCAGGGGCATAGGCCCTGTACTGTCACAACGGCTCAGGTCCCGCGGATGCTTATCCATCTCGGATCTTGCACATATGAGGAGGTATAATTCCGTGGCATCTGATATTCTGAAGATCCTGGTAAA
>JAJRBL010000040.1 GCA_028679485.1 Methanospirillum sp.
CTTCTTATGATGCAATCATTTCAGACTACACAATACCGGAAATGAACGGTATTGAACTGCTCAGGGAAGTCAGAAGATCCTATGGAACGATCCCGTTTATCCTTTTTACCGGGAAGGAACAGGAAGAAGTTCTTATCGATGCCCTGAACCATGGTGCGGATTACTACCTTCACAAGGACAGGGAGAGAGAATCTCTCTGCACTGAACTCGCACGGGTAATACGCCATGTCGTGGAGAGACAGCTTCCGGATAAGAGTCATGCAGAATCAGATGAAACGTCTGCCGGAATAATCGAAGATCTGCCAGAGCCCACCTTTGTCATTGATACAAAGGGAATAATCATCGTCTGGAACCGGGCAATAAGGGATATGACCGGAATTGAACCGGAAAGAATTATCGGAAGAGGAGATTTTGAACACTCCTTCCTTCTTTTAGGTAAACGAACCCCGATGGCAATCGACTGTATCCTGGATCCCTCACTCATCCTGGAGGGAAACCACCGGGTTATTACCCAACGATCCGGCCTTATCATAGAAGAGTGGGAGGGAAACCTGAAAGATGGCCGGAATGTTGTCTTCCGGATGAAGGCTACCCCCCTGTATGATAAAGACGGTGCAATATCAGGAGCAATCGAAACAATCCAGGATATTACCGAAGAAAAGGAACAACAGGCAGAATATGAAAAAAACCAGCTCAAATACCAGTCGGTCTTTGAGAGTGCAAATGTCGGCCTGTTCCAGACAAACCCGGAAGGAACCAGTATCATGGTTAACCCGACCTTCGCCAGGATGTTCGGATATTCATCCCCTGAAGAGATGAACCGGGAAGTATCCGATATTGCAGGGCAGATATACGTATACCCCGGAGACAGGAGTGCCTTCAAAGAAGCCGTACATAAGTCTGGAAAGGTGAGAAATCGCGAGATTTTTTTTAAACGGAAAGATGGAACCTCCTTTTGGGGAAGCCTTAATGCAAACGCTATTCATGACAATGATAATACCATCATTGCATATTATGGAACAGTAATCGATATTACCAGTCAGAAACAGGCAACAGAGGATTTACTTGTTAAAAATGAACAACTAGCCCACCTGAATGAAGAATTGCTCACCTCTGAAGAAGAGATTCGAAACAATATGGAGGAACTCACCCGTCAGAGCGAAGCTTTAAAAGAAAGCGAGGAACGGTTCAGGAGAATTGTAGAAACCGCACTCGAAGGGGTCTGGTCCATAGACAGGAACTTCAACACGACCTATGTCAACCTCCAGATGGCCGAGATGCTTGGGTATGAACCAGAGGAGTTACTGGGAAGACCGATTCACGAGTTCATGCATCACCAGGAACATGCCAGTAATATCCAGCAGCTCAATGAACGAAAAAATGGCAAATCCGGAAGATACGAGAGGATCCTGATCAGGAAAGACGGAACAAGCCGTACCTTCCTGGTATCTGCACGACCTGTATTCTTACCAGACGGAACGTTTGACGGATCCTTTGCCATGCTTTCAGATATCACCGATCTGAAGATGCAGGAGAAGAAACTTAAGGAGAGTGAAGAGCATTTCAGGACCGTGATCGAAAAAACCCCGGTTCCAATGTTCCTTTCAAAAAATACCCGGTTAATATTTGTTAATGATGCTTTCCTGAAGATGACCGGCTTCTCGACAGATGAACTCTCCCTCATGAATATCCAGGACCTGGTGCCTCCGGATTTCAGGGAGAATACCCGGGAGAGGAATGACCGGCGGGAAAAGGGGGAAAACGTCACCTCTTCGTATGACGGGACAGGGATTAAAAAAGACGGGAGCGAATATCCTTCTCACATCGATATTGCACTCCTGTATCTTCCGGATGGCCCGGTTACCCTGGCATATATCACCGATCTGACATATATCGCACAAAAAGAGTCGGCCCTTAAGACTGCCCTTCGTAATCTCTCCCTCCTTTCCGGAGTTACCCGCCATGACATCTTAAACAGCCTGCTTACCCTCGACGGATACCTGGATCTCATAGAAATGGACAGCACCGAAGAGGTGATTAAAAAATGGGTCAGCCTGGCAAAAAAAGCATCAGGAACAATCCAAAGGAAGATCCTCTTCACCAGGACGTATGAAAAGATCGGTGCTGCCAATCCGCAATGGCAGAATATCAGTGAGATCATCAGCCAGGTGCCCCGGCCTGATATCGGGTTCTGTTCAGCCTGCACCGGTTACCTCGTGTATGCAGATCCCATGCTTGTCCAGGTGCTTGAAAATTTACTTGACAATTCAATGAGACATGGAGAAAAGGTAACTGAAATCAGGATATCATGCAAGGAAACATCTTCTGGTCTCACGATTATCTATGAAGACAACGGGTGCGGGATACCATATACCGATAAAGAAAAAATATTCGAGAGGGGATATGGTAAAAATACCGGATATGGCCTCTTTTTAATACAGGAGATCCTGGCGATCACCGGGCTTACCATAACCGAATGCGGAAAGCCGGGAGAAGGAGCCAGGTTTGAGATAACAATCCCGAAGGGTGCGTTTCAGAAAACCGGGATAAAACCCGAATATCCCCCTGGTATTGATACATATCTTCATGACTCCTCCCGGATCTGAAGAGGTTCCAGTACCCGTGCCACCAGAACCGAACGGTTGGGGCACTGTTCTTCACAGGTCTTACATCCGGTGCACTTATCCTCATGGTACACGGTATTTATTCCCCTGTACACCCGCATGATGACCTCATCTGAGGAACTGGTTCCTTTGGAGGCAAGTTGCGGGTCTATCTCCTTGTTGACCGGGCAGGCAACGGAACAGATCCCGCATCCCATGCAGGTAACCGGATTCACGGTAATATGAAACGAAAATTGCATGTACGTTCCATCATGTGCATTCCTCGTATGCACCCGTCCGGAATCGAGAACCAGTTCAGGGCAGATCTCCACGCAGAGACCGCACCTGATACAATGGCCCGGATATATGACCGGGTTCCAGATGCCGGGTTTTTCAGTCATGATCACTTCAATAGCCCCCGGGGCCGGGCAGATCATCATGCACTGGAAACAATGGGTACACTCCTTCCCGGTAAGCCGGGGGAGTTCCCTGAAATGACCGGGTGTAACGAGCGGGGCGGTTTTTACATACAAGAAGGACTTGATCCATTCCGGTCTTGCCATGTGACGGATATATGCAAGAACTGGCATCATCGCTACCGCTCCGTGCAGGCAATACAGGGATCGGAACTGATGTACGTCGAACTTACATCAGCCACCGAAGAGACGCCGGGGATCATGTACCTGGCACATGCCTCGATATTCATGATTGACGGTGTCTGAATGGATATCTCCTTGACCCTTCCATAGGTATCGGTTTTAATCCGGTAGGTAAGTTCGCCCCGTGGTGCCTCCCCGCGGTGAACGGCTTCGCCCCGTCCTACGGTTCCGCCTCCCCGTATCTTTCCTTCCGGAAGGGTTGAAATGATCGTCCTGATAAGGTGAATGCTCTGAAGCACCTCCTGAAACCGGATCATTATCCTCGCAAAATTGTCCCCTTCAGACCTGATTACCTGAACAAAATTCAGCCTCCGGTAGGTAGGATGAGTAGTCCGGAGATCCTCGCAGACCCCGCTTGCCCGGGCAGTCGGGCCTACGGCATGGATCATCTCAACCTGCTCCGGGGTAATGATCCCGATTCCCCTGCTTCGCAGCCCGATAAGGGGGCCTGACTCGAACATGGCCATGTACCGCTTCGTGCCGGTTTCCAGTTCGTCCACAGCCTTCATGATCCGGTCTAAATCATCCTGGTCAGGATCGAACCTCACTCCGCCGGGAATGATGTATGCACAGGTAACCCTGGCACCGGTGAGGTACTCAAGCATATCCATCGCCGTTTCACGAAGGTTCA
>JAJRBL010000041.1 GCA_028679485.1 Methanospirillum sp.
CATCAATCCGTTCATCGTACACGGATTCTACTGCATCGAGTACCCGGTTCAGGAATGCAGCCTCTTCATCTGATATCAGACCGATACGGGAGACTATCCTTGCATATACCTTCTCATGTACGATATCATGGGTATCATACACAATCCTCCCGGGATCGGTGAGTTCGAGATGAACCTCCTTCTCGTTCTTTTTTCCCCGGACCTTTCTTATCAGACCCCGTTTTGCAAGCCGGCTGATCTGCTGGGAAGCTGCTCCCGGGGTGATTCCGAGATTCCGGGCAACAGTTCTTACATTGCTATCAGGGTAATCTCCTATCGCCTGGATGGTATGGATCTCTGACGGGTACAAGGGAGAATCAATACCGAAATTCCGGGGAAGTTTTTCAGATTCATGAAGTTTATTCACCAGTCTCATCCATTTCTGATACAAATCACGTGATCTCTTATCCTTCCTGAGCATTTTAGTTAGTATCAAATTGATTTTGTATAAATATAATTTAGGAGGTGATGTATCTCCCCATTACCTGTCAGATGCTGATCTTTCTGAATAAAAATGCTCCGATAACCGTAGTTGCGCAGGCAAATCCGCCAATCACCAGCAGACTGATTCCGGGATTTATCTGGGAGACACCGGTGAGGCCATACCGGATTCCCTCCACGCCATAGGTAAGGGGATCGAAAAGGGTGACCGGGCCTATCCACCCGGGAAGTGAACTAATCGGAAACATCGCCCCCGACAGGCCAAATATGGGGAACACCACGAAGTTCATGATGAGTTGAAATCCGGTCAAATCCTCCATCCTGGATGCAATGGCTATGCCGAAGGCGGTGAATGAGATCCCGATGAGGATCATGAATCCGATTGCAATGAAAAACCCAGGTACACTCCAGACATGTAATCCGATGAAGAGAGACAGGACCATGATGATAATGCCCTGAATTACGGCTGTTGATGCACCTCCGAAGGTCTGTCCGAGCATGATCTCCATTCTCGTAACCGGGGCTACAAGCGTTTCTTTCAAAAATCCGAACTGTTTATCCCAGATAATCTGGATACCAGAGAAGACAGATGTGAAGAGCACACTCATCGCAATCATACCGGGAATGAGGAACTGGATGTAGTTCTCTCCGAGACCCTGGATATTCACGACAGAATTGAGGCCGAACCCAAGAAATATGAGAAAGAAGAGCGGCATACTGATGCTTCCGATAATCCTGCTCTTGGATCTCACGTACCGAATCATGCTCCGAAGCCAGATCGCGTATATTATATCCATTTCAATGCCTCGCCATCTTCCGATGCATTCTCATATTCTCCTTCCCGCCTATCTCCTGTTCCCTGATCGTTTTGCCGGTAAAGGAGAGAAAAACATCTTCAAGGGTGGGTTTATGGATAGAAACACGGGTTATGGGAATATCATGGGCATTGATGAGGGTTATGATTGAACTGATATATTGTTCAGCCTGCCTGAGGCTTATCCGTACTTCCTCGTTATATTCTTCAAGATGGATAACCCAGGGTTCGGTCATGATCCTGCAGATAGCACCGGTATCCGGCGTGTTTATCGTAACCACATCCCCGCCGATACTGTCTTTCAGGTTCTGCGGAGTATCGAGTGCAATGATCTTTCCCTGGTCGATGATGGCAATCCGGTCGCAAAGCCGATCTGCCTCCTCCATGTAATGAGTGGTCAGAATGATCGTGATATGCTTCTCTTTGCTTAACGAGGAGATATACTGCCAGAGATGGTTACGGGTCTGGGGATCAAGCCCCAGTGTCGGCTCGTCGAGGAAAAGTACCGAGGGATGGTGGAGCAGACCACGGGCGATCTCAAGCCTTCGCCTCATTCCGCCTGAAAAAGTCTTTACAATATCGTTTTTCCGATCATACAGCTCGACCAGATGCAACAATTCATCTGTCCGCTGCTTTCTGAGATCGTGAGGAATCCGATAGAGTCTCCCATGAAAATCCATGTTTTCCCCGGCTGTCAGTTCTTCATCCAGACTCTGATCCTGAAACACGATTCCTATTACATTCCGGACTCCATCAGGATCTTTTCCGATTTCTATGCCCTGTATTACTGCAGTTCCGGATGTCGGGGTGAGCATCGTTGAGAGCATCGAGAGAGTTGTGGTTTTTCCTGCCCCGTTTGGACCAAGCAGACCAAATATCTCTCCCTGTTCAATCCTGAAGGAGATATGGTTTACCGCTGTGAGGCCTGCAAATGACTTCGTCAGATCGCTGACTTCAATCGCTCTTGTCATCTGAATTTTCTCCCTTCGATCGCGGATGTACCAGGGTATTTCATGTTGTGTCCTCAGGTGATCGAAGTGTCTCGACCATCTTCCTCAGTTTTACTTCGATAGACTCAAGGGTTTCAATATAGGGAACCATCCTTTCTCTGGAGAGATCTTCCAGAAATGAGAGATTACTGTCCATATCATTGAGGATACTCTCCACGGAAACCGGTTGTGATTGAGATTCATTCGTAAAATCACTGACTTCTTCAAGTCCTGCAGCGGTCAGTTCATATCTGCGATCTTCCCTTTTTAAAATCAGGTTATCTTCTACTGCTTTACTGAGAATCGGATAAATGGATCCCGGGGAGGGTTTCCAATGGCCATGACTCATGATTTCAATAGTTTCAATGAGTTCCGCTCCATTCCGGGGTTCCTCACTCAGAAGGTACAGAACAAGGATTTTTAGTCCCCCATATCCCCTGAACCTTGCTATCCGGCGGATTTTGCCCCAGTTTATTCTTCCCCAGACCTGTCTCATATCAGATTGATGCATGTCCATATCATATGCTCCGGTGAATGAAATATATCGAGGATGCGATATCGATAACACGATATCGACAATACGATTTTGTCCCCCTTATATAAATAGTTTCATGCCGGGTGACAGGCAGTGAATAGGAAACCGATCGCCCTGCTGACGATATTACCTGTGTGCGGTGAGGGTCAATTTTGC
>JAJRBL010000007.1 GCA_028679485.1 Methanospirillum sp.
GCCGGAAAGCGGAGGAAGACAGGTGGATAAGGATATCCTTATCAGTATCATCAGGGATTACCGGTCTTCTCCCGTTTCCCTTTTTTCTTCATCAGGTAGTACACCAGGGATACCATGGATGTGGCCAGGACGATAAAGAGGAAGAAGAGGACAATAAACCAGAGGTTAAGATCCAGGTACTCCTGGATGGCATACATGGAAAGGCCTATAATCGTGCTGTGGAGGGTTGCCCCGGCTGTCACGGCAAGAAAGATCCGGATGGGACTCATTCCGAGGATCCTTCCCAGGATTGATCCTCCTACCGAGCCTGATCCCTGGAGGGGCAGGAAGACAAACGTGGCAAGTCCGATGAAACAGAACCGTTCGATCCAGGGATGCCTGGAGAGGTAATCAGTCCCGTTCTGCACCAGGTAGAGGATCCATCCCCCGATGACCGGGATCCGGCAGATCAGATCGAAGTTCCAGAGCATGAACAGGCAGGATATGATATCGATATAGGTTATCGAGAAGCAGATCACCTGCCAGGGAAATCCCAGTGCAATTGCGGCAGGGATGATCGTCTCCTTCCCGGCGGGCGGTATAAAATATAACAGGACCAGTCCTGCAATCTGGAGGAACCGGTTGTAGTCATATATCACCCGGAGACCAAGGATGAGAAGAATTCCGAGGATAAACGGTACAGCCAAAAGGAAAGCCCGGTATGCCTTTGGAAACCTCTCTTTAAACTCCGGGATTCGCAGTAGTTCTGTAGTCCTCATCGTAATCCTTCCTGTCAGGCAGCCCCGGGTCTCCGGGGCCTAGGAACATCCCTCCGAGGTGATATTCTTCCCTACCTCTCGTTTAACGATCAGTATGGCCCCTATCAGGCCCAGGACCACATTAAGGTAGAACATGATCAGCCGCCAGAGCAGAACAAAGACTCCCAGTGCGGCTGTGGGGACAAACAGGGCGTATAATGAAGTAGCAGAGATCTCTGCTATCCCGGAAGCCCCCGGGGTGAGGGGGATCATGCTCACGAGTGCGATGATGATCTGTGCGAACAGGGAGTTCCCGAAGGATGGTGGCAGTCCGAGACCGGCCAGGATGACCGAGGCGACCGTGAACTCTGATATCCAGAAGAGTAAGGAGAAGATGAACCCTTGAAACAGCCCTTTTCTTCCATCTCCGGTAAAAGCCATCAGGCCGTTTGCGAACTGGTCAAACTCCTCGTCTGTCCTGGTTACGAGATGATTCACTGACGGGTTGTGCATCCTGTTTCCCAGCCAGGTCAGGATCTGCATGACCTTCCTCTTCACCCGGACCGGATGTTTCGCGGCCATCACCAGCAGCAGGTCGAAGAGGATGAGGACGGCGATCGAGAAGAATATGATGATAATAAATGCGTCTCCCAGGCCCATGATGACATCCCACATGAGGAGCAGGGCGGAGACAGCCAGTACCACGAGGATGATGGCATCGAGAAAGCGCTCGGTGATCACCACTGCCGTGGCATCCCCTACTTTCATGCCTGATCTGTAGAGTTCGTGGATCCGGACCGCTTCTCCTCCTGCCGAGCTCGGGGTGATAGCAGCGATGAGGAGGTTTGCAATGACGGCAAGGTAACACGTTTTAAACGGTACACGATATTCAAGTGCCCTGCACATGAGCCGGATCCTCTCTGCCCAGAGTCCGAACGAGAGAAACCGAAGACCTATCGCAAGGCCGAGGAAGCAGATATTCAGGTGGGAGAGGTAAAGGAATGTCTCTTCGTTGAAGGTTGAAAGGAGGATGATGACAAGGATAATGGCACTGAAGGCAAAGGAACCATAGATCCATATCTTTCGTCTCTCCACGATCGTCTCCTGTTTTTCAGACCCCTGACAGGTGGGTGGTAGTACCAGAAGTAGGTATCACTGGTCAGGCCTGTTCCTGGTTTTCATGAAATACGTCCCTGATGATGGTGCAGGCAGAAACCGCAGCCAGGCTCTCCCGGGGCACAAGGGAGACCGGATCTCCCTTCATCTCTGCTTCCTCAACCAGGGGATCGAGGGGGATGGTGGCATACACCCAATCCGGGACGGCATAATTCTCAGGAGCCCGGTTGACGATCCGCAGCATCCGCTCTTCAGACATCCCGATCTCCCTCCCGATCTGCATGATACGGTCTGCGGTCCGCATCCCCCTGGCTCCCGGGTCCGTAACGATCACGAGTATATCGGGAAGTCCGATCGTTCCCCGTGCAAGGTGTTCCATCCCCGCCTCGTTGTCTATGATGATCACCGGGTATTCGCGCTGAAGTGACTGCATCGCCTGGGTAAGCAGATCGTTGGCAAAACAGTAACATCCCTGTCCCTCCGGCCTGCCCATGGCGATGAGATCAAACCCTTCGCTCTCGACCAGGACCTGCCTGAATCGGTAATGGATGTACTCGGTCCTGGACATCCCGGGGGGTATTGCCTTCGTGAAGGCCTCCTCCCTCATGCTGCCAAGGGTGCCGGTGACCTCTATACCGAGTGCTTCGTGAAGATTCGCATTCGGATCCGCATCCACCGCAAGTACCGGCCGTATTCCCTGCCTAATCAGGCACCGGACCATAAGGGAGGCGATGGTCGTCTTTCCGACCCCCCCCTTTCCCGATATCCCGATAATAAACGGTTTTTTCTCCGGCATCAGAATCCCCTTGCCCTCAGGGAGAGGAGAGAGACGGTCTTCATGATCCTCACGGCACCGGGAACATCGGCGAGGCGGAGCCCGCAACTCGGGGTAATAACCGATTGTGCATCGAAGAGTGCGTATCCGAACGTTCTCCCGAGTTCGTCCCTGATGGTCACATACCGGTCCCAGAGTGAATCGGTGGTCTCTGCATCAAACTTGTCGAGTTCGGCAGGAACGATACCCCAGGCGATGATCCCTCCCTTCTCAAGGTACCTGCCGATCTGCTCCCTGTACAAAAGGAATTCGCGTGCATTTCCAAAGGCATCGAGCGATATGAGGGCAGGATCAAGCGACATAAGGAGTCCCCAGTCAGTATTCGAACAACAGTGGAACCCGACTCCTCCCTCGATCAGGGAAGAGACGTCGTCGAATGCGGATCTGACCATATCCGGCGTAACCTGCATCACCGAGGATCCGAGGGCCGAAAGATATGGTTCATCCATCACCACCAGTGTCTGCGGAGCACCGGTCTTTTGCATGAGAGTCTCGTACCACCGTGCCCGGAGTGCAAGCATCTTCGAGAGCATGTCAAAGTACTGCGAGTCATATGCGAGCGGGCGGCGATCCTGGTCGCTGATGGTAAGCCCGAAGGTAACCGGTCCGGTGACCTGGCATTTCAGGCACCATACCGATGAGAGATCCCGGGAAGAGATCTCGTAATACCCTTCGGCGTATTCTCTTGATGCGGCATACCGTTCGGTATTCTGCTCCATGTAATCGAGGTAAACCTGCTCCATCTCCGGGGAGAAGTCACGACTCCTGTCTACATACAACCGGTTCCCGTCGATAACCCTGCCGGGAAGGAACTCGGAGTCATGCCAGATTATCGCCTCGAAGGGACTGATGTTGGGAAGCGTTGGAGCATAGGGCATATCAGGACAATACTGGCTGACATCATTCACTGCGGCCTTCGGATCCACATGGGGGAGTGAACCTACTCCCGACGCGATACTCCCGGGGGATTTAAGGAATCCTGCCATTTGACACCTCGGTTTTTATCCTGCACAGTTCCAGTGCCTCTTCAACCCTGGGAAAGAGGGTGAGGTCGGTATGGGGGAGAAAAGTGCTTCTCGTATACTCGTCCATGAAGGTAGGTTCGGCATTGAGTTCGATGTATGCGATTTTATACGCGATCTCATCGACAACCTTCCGTTTTTTCCGGTTAACCAGTGCAATGTTCGCACCTTCGGCAGCCCCGTTCCCAAGATTCACGATCCGGTCGACCGGAATCTCCGGGACCAGGCC
>JAJRBL010000008.1 GCA_028679485.1 Methanospirillum sp.
GATATTGCCTCTTTTGCGAGTCTTCTTGCCATATCCGGGATGATATTTTCCCTATCTATCATCTGGAGGAATTGTTCCTGGGATTTTATGTTCTCGGTCATCACCTTCAGGGTCATGAACTGGTCCCTGACATCAGCACCGACACTTCTTCCCGCTCCAATTGCCATGATATACTGATGCTTCCCAGATAAAAAAGAGTACATGATCCCCATCCGACATGGATAAAGAAGAAAACACGCATATAGCAAAATAGAGTTTATTATATATTATCAGGTCATATCCATCTCGTCAAGGAACGGAAGGAGCCCTATTATCTTTAGCACGTTACCTATTGTTTCCTGCCTGATTATGGTTATTCCCAGAGGAATCTGAACGAGTGCTTCATCAAACAGGGGATTCATCCCGCGTTGAAACGAGAGAAAAACTGCAAGGCTTATGAACGGCCTCTCATGCTCGGGATCATCACCGAATTTCCTGATATCATCTGCATATGTCGAGTTGTATGCGAGATCTTCCTCAAAATACACGACAATATCGATAGCCTCACGTGAACCGATCTTCTCCAGTGCCCTGATATCTGCGACCATCCCGGGCACGAGTTCCCGTGCCGAACCTGGGTACGAGAGAGGGGTTTTCATCCGATCCCCTGGGTATGAATCGCTTCGATTACCCTCTCAAGAACCTCGCGTCGTTTCTTCGACTCTTTCTTCATGTCGCGGAGGGCTATCAGCATCTCTTCCTGCATCTTGAGACTCTTCTTTTGGAGTTTTATCATCTCCTTGAGGTACTCGAGCCCAAGTTCTGACCTGAAGAACATCTCCTTCTGAAAATCACCAAAATGCGATTCAAAATGGGTAAATTCCCCCGTGAATTCTGATTCCGTGGTTTCTATGGAACTGACAGAGATCAGGGGTTCATCCCCGGCTTTCAGATCCTCACAAAACAGGGAGAGCATCTCCTGTTCTCCCTCGGCAATGATCCTGACCGAACCATCAGCAAGGTTTTCCGCATAACCAAAAATACCATACCGGTTCGCAACAAGCCTCGCAAACCCGCGATATCCAACCCTCTGGACACGGCCGGATACATGTATTATCCATCGTTTCTGCATAAGCTGTGAATACCTATGCTGAGACGGGAGACGGGTTTAAGATTTCGAAACCCTGTCCCCAAACAACAGGGAGAGATCCAGTTCTATCCCGGCAACCGGCTGATCGATATCAAACCGGTTCAGAACGCCCGGATGAATTTCACCAAACATCCCGGCACATCTCCCGTCGACGACAATATCAGCCACTCTTCCGGGGATAAATGCAGGATCGCTGCTTTTTTCGAGGGTGAAGGCTACTCCCAGTTCCCTCATAAGGGCATCGGCGGTTGCGTATGCCTCTGAAAAATCCGCTCCCGGGTGAGTCGAAGCCAGGGCCACCTTCTGGCCGGTCCTCTCTTCTGATACGACATCCCCGGTATGAAATATCCGCTGGGGAAGTTCCCGTCTCTTGTTCATCCTGAACAGGTCGAGGAGAAGGGGAAGAAGATCACTCCTGACAAGGGTCTGTTCCTCTGATATGGGATGGAGCACCCGTAATGCCCGGGGATCCGGGCTTCGCTGCATCCGGGTATACATGACCTCCTCGTTTGAAAGGGTGAACGGCATGACCTCAAGGTACCCGAGTCCGGTACAGATATCCCTGACCGCAGATGCAAGGGCCTGGATCGGGTGCTCGTGCCCGGCAGAGAAGGTTGCCGGGAGCTCTGCCCGGAGTGAGGCAAATCCTGCACCTATCGCCACATCCTCGTACACGTCCCATTCGTGCATGATATCTGCCCGGTAACAGGGGATCTGCAGGCTTACGGTATCAGGGCCTGATGCTTCTGCACCGTACCGCATCTTCCGGAGGAGAACGGCTATCTCCCCGGGGGAGAAGGAGGTACCAAGAAGACGGTTGCATCCTGATACCGATATCTCCCTCTTTGCGGGGGAGAGATCCGGCATGACTGCCCCGTTCACGGATACGCTCTCGCACCTGCCTCCGGCAGTGATAAGCGTGGTACAGAGGACACGGAGGGCTGTCTGTACTGCCCGTTCGTCTGTTCCGGTAACGTCAAGGAGAAGGTTCCGTGTCTTGTCGGTAACCCGTGTCAGTTCACCGTTGATGATTGGGGGAAACGAGAGAACATTACCGTCTGCATCCTCTATCAGGGGCATGAGCGGTTTTCCCGAGACGATATGGGCATAGTCTCTGCCCTTCGGGTGTTCCTCCATGATCCCGGTGAGGGACATCTCCCGCTCGTAGTCAAGCGGAACAAACCTCTTTGTGACCGGTGCACCGTAATACCGGAATGGTGGGGTGACTGCATCGAGATCGTGGACACCGATTGCAACCTTCGCCCGTCCCCGGCCGACAACCCAGTGCAGGGCCTCCTGGACTCCCATGAGACTGATGATCGCCTCGTTATCGAGGGCGATATCCCTGATTACGGCCGATCCCAGGTATGGCCTGATCTCCCGGATATTGGGATCGATGGTAAAGGAGATCCCTGAAGGAGTGACCGGGTAGATCTCTTCCCCGGTCTCGATACCGAGGTATCCCCGCATTGCCCTGGCTACACCCTCGGTCGAGTAGAGATCAACCCGGGAAGGGAAGAACTCCACATCGACCTGGTCTTCCAGTATGCGTTCGATGTCTGAACCGATGAGGGGGAGATTTTCCATGATGGTCTTCCGGTCAGTTCCACAGAGACGTTCCAGGTACCGGTAGGGGAGTGATACGACCGGCATCAGCACCGCCCCCCGGAATGAACCACCGGAACAGACCTGACCCAGCCGATATCGCTCTGGTAGAGTTCGCGGAGATCGGTAAGCCCCATGCGGAGCATGGCCACCCGGGAGACACCGAGACCCCATGCCAGGACCGGGCAGGTGATCCCCCAGGGAGCAGTCACCTCTTCCCGGAAGATTCCTGCCCCGCCAAGTTCGACCCAGCCGAGACCCTCTATGTACACCTCAGGTTCGACACTCGGTTCCGTGTATGGGAAATACCCGGGCCTGAACCTGACAGATTCGAATCCCATCCGGAGGTAGAACTCCCTGAGAAAACCAAGCAGGTGCCTGAAGGAGACATCGGTATCCATCACGATCCCTTCCAGTTGTTCAAACTCGGGAAGATGGGTCGGATCTATCGTCTCCCTCCGGTATACTCTCCCGATACAGAAGGCTTTCACCGGGGGATTCGGGTGGGCTGCAAGGTGCTGGATGGAAAGACAGGTGGTATGGGTTCTTAAAACCGTGGCCTTCGCTTTTTCCGGGTCCCATCGGCCCCCCCATCCCGAGGAAGAGAGGGATCCCCCGGACTCATGCATATCGCGGACCTGTTCCCAGTTCTCCGGGAGATCCTTCTTTCCGGCAAGGTGAAACGTATCCTGCATCTCCCTGGCAGGATGATCCTGGGGCTGGAAAAGGGCGTCAAAGTTCCAGAACGCACCCTGGATGATACTCCCGTAGAGTTCGGTAAAACCCATGTCCAGCAGAATCCGACGCATTTCATTTATCATCCGCTGGTAGGGATGGATCTTCCCGGGCCATACCGGGCGGGGGCTTTTAGTGATATCATAGGCACGAAGCGTGAGATCCCGCCAGTTCCCCGAGCTGATCTGGTCTGCCGTTAGGGCTCCTACCTCTTCACGAAGGTCAAGACCCCCTTCAACAAGTGATCTTCCCGCATCGGTGATCCGGATCGTCCAGGCAGTATGCTCCTCTTCAGATACCAGGCCACGACGGAGCAGTTCCTTCTGGATATCCTTCGGTGCGGCTTCAGGCTGCTTTAAAGCGATCTCGACAGCCGACGGAGAAGCATCACCGGTCTTCATGATGAGGCCATCCTGTATGGTTATCCATCCGAGCCGCTTCATCCATCCGATACCGATCTTCGCCTGCGGATGCCGGTTCAGTTCGGCGATCGGGATGGAGTCTTTAAAACTATCATACAACTGGCGTTCGGGCAGACCATCCCGGAGACAGGCTTCTCCTTCGGCTGTTCTGACCAGAGAGACTGTGGTATCACGTTTCACTTCTGTAAGACCCTTCTGCAGGAGAAGATTCGCGTACTGAATCACCGATTCAGGCGGCTTTTGAAGAATCCCGCCCAGTGTTTCGGGAGACCCCTCTCCTCTCCCGGACAACTCAAGAAGAAGTCTCTTCTCATTGATTGTAAGTTGCAATCCTTTTCACCCTTGTAAGCACCATATCGATCGTTTCATCTTTCACGAGGTAATGTATCACATACCATCCAGGAATACCCTGTATATACCGGGGCCCGGGCAATCTCCGGACCCCTATCTAAACAAGAAGAAAAATGCAAAGAAAGACCGGGAGTTTTTTCCCGTAATTGTCATGTCTGTTCCATTATCCTTTGAATCCACGGATATATATACCCTCATGGTTTTATTACCGGAGATCACGCATGCTCCCTGCAGGATCGCTTCTCCTTCAGCTCTTCCGCTGCAATATCCTTCTTTTCTTTGAATTCCCGGAGGAAATTAATAACCCGTTCCGCGGTATCCTTCTTGCAGTTGCCACACATGAGTTCACCGCCAAGGCACTGGGACCGGATCCCGGCGAGTTCCCTGTCGTCTGATACCATATGATAGAGGTTCAGGAGGAAGACCGGACAGGTATCTGGTATACCACCAAGCTCCTTCTGTTCCTGGAGGGTCATCCTCCCGCCGGTCAGAGCTGCCATGATCTTCTTTCTTACCGTCTTCTCGTCCTCGGAGAAACCGATGATGCTCTCGGGGATACTGGACGACATCTTCCCGCCGGTAAGGCCCGGTAAAAACCGGTGCAGCGTGGCAGAAGGGGTAATAAAGCCGTATCCCCCGGACTCCCGCTCGATGGCCCTGACAATACCGCTCACGGTCTCATACGGGACTCCCTTGATATCGATATGACCTTCATACCTCGTGCAACCCGGAAATGATGACTCGATTGCATCCATTGCCGGGGCAGGTGCCTCTTTGGACCTCACGCTGACATGGGAATCCCGGTCTTCCACCGTGAACATCCGGAGTTTGTGGGCTATTCCCCGGGTAAGCCTGATATGGGGATCCTGATCGAGACCTACCGGAACAACAGTGGGTGCAGGGCCGTTCATGATCTGGGGATAGAGGATATCAGACACCTGCGTCAGGACTGAGACGGCATGACCGATATCGGTCTCGGGAGTAAAACCGTAAATTGCGCTTAACTCCGAGAAGTTTACCCGTGAGGATGCTTCGAAACACAAATCCTGCACTACGCGGTTTTCACTCTGGAGATAGGTCTCACCCTCGAATCCCAGGGCA
>JAJRBL010000042.1 GCA_028679485.1 Methanospirillum sp.
TCCGGTTTCCCCTTCTATTCCAAAGCCCTCTCCGAAGAAATACCGTCCGTCTTCGAGCCCGAGCACTGCTTTCATGGTGGATGTCCCATATCAGTGTGCATGGAAAGATTATAAGGTACGATCGGGGGAACCATACAGCCCTTTGGAGAGGAAAACCGGAAACGAGACCAAAAAATCCGGGTGTCGCGTTTTTTTAATGAGAGAGGGGAGATTTGCAGGCATTATTATCCCGAAAAAAAGCCCATTACTACATGATGATGGTACCACGAAAAGTCTTCTTTACCGGAGGTGTTGGGGTACATAAGGACAGGCTGGCTTCCTTTGAAGCAGCGCTCCGATCAGCCGGTATCGAGATGTTCAATATCGTATATGTATCCAGCATTTATCCGCCGAATTGTATCGAAGTATCAAGGAAAGAAGGATTAAAATCCCTCCAGCCAGGGGAGATCATATATGCCGTGATGGCCAGGAACGAGACTAATGAACCCAACCGGCTGGTGAGTGCGGCAGTGGGTCTCGCCGTACCGGAAGAGCGGGATCATTACGGGTACCTCTCTGAACATCATTCATTTGGTGAAACAGAGATCCAGGCAGGGGAATATGCCGAGGATCTCGCAGCAACCATGCTTGCAACAACCCTTGGAATAGAATTTGATCCCGATACAGCATGGCAGGAACGGGAGCAGATATACAAGACAAGCGGTAAAATCATTAAAACCTCCCACACCTGTACTTCGGACAAGGGAGATCTGAACGGAAAATGGACTACGGTGATCGCAGCTGCAGTCTTTATTATGTAGTATCCTGATACAGGGAACAGAATTAAGCAATGTATATAATCTATACACCGAATAATTCTAGTATAACCCTTAACCTTGTTTGATTGGGGGGGAAAAGGGACGAGAATTTGATTGCCATGAATGCTTCACTCCGTCGGGAAATCAGAAACCTGCTCAGGATGGGCGAATCTGCACTTGAACGTAAAGATTACGAGCAGGCTTCCTTTCTATTCCGAAAGGCATTTACCGCCGACCCGGAGAATATTGCTGCTATCATAAATCTTGGATATACCTATGTACGGATGGGGAAATTCTCCCATGCAAGAAAATGTTTTACCACAGCTCTTGATGTTGATCCGGAAAACCCGGTTGCACGAAAGAACCTGAGTCTGCTCATGCGCCCGGGCCAGAAAACCGATCAATACCGTCCACGGTATCGTCCACGCCCTGAAGAAGAGATCTACATCAGGTACATGCAATGGGGAAATCTTCATTTTGAACAGAAAAATTACTACGCCGCAATTCAGTACTTCGAATCCGCGAGTAGTATTCATCCGGATTTTATTGAACCTTTTCTGAAGATTGGCCTTTCCTATGAGAATTTAATGGAGTATTACCAAGCTGCACATGCATTTGAAGAGGCACTCGCGATATATCCGGGCGATCCGGTTGCAAAGGAACACCTTGAACAGTGCCATGCGTATGATAAACAGGAGAAGAATGCAGCTCCTGCTCCTGATGTGACAACTCCTGCATCCGGACTGGTTCCGGATGAAACCGATATATCGGAAGAAAAAACCGTGAACTCAGAAAAATCCCAGCCAAAGGAGGAAAAAACCCTTTCCACATCAACCCCGCAGGCGGAAGCAGACATCGTCATGTCTATCCTCGCCCAGTATTCATCAGACCAGGATGAAAAACCTGTGGAAGAGCCGATCAAGGAACCGGAACCGGTTGCTGCCTCCCCTGCAGCGGTAGATGATCCGGTTATGAGTATCCTGATGCAGTTCAAGGATGAACTGCCTGAAGAAGAACAGAAGAAAACCGGCATGCCAAAGGCAGCCGATGACGAGATACCAAATACCGGGGCTGCACCTCTCGCAGATACCCAGGCAGAACCAGAAAAAAACCGGGTTCATGTGGATCTGAATGATAACCAGAAGGATGCTCTCCGTGAACTGGGCAACATCGGTGCATCACATGCTGCCACAACCCTTTCCACCATGTTAAACACCCCGATCATGCTGAACGTACCGGAGATCAGTATCATCAATCTTGAAGAGATAAATAGCCAGATCGTTCAGGGGACATCGGCAATGGTCATTTTTACCATGGAAGGGCAGATGGCAAAGGCAGGATATGTGATCCTTCATGTCCCCCAGGAGTCCGTGGTCCAGATGACCAGCATCATGCTTGGACTCCCGGTAGAGTCTGAACGGCCATTGAACGAGATGGACGAGAGTGCAATCAATGAGATCGGAAACATCATGGTATCTGCATTTCTGGATGGAACCGCGGAGCTTCTGGGTATCATCATGCTCCCCTCTCCCCCCCGGACCATCTTTGACCTGCCGGGAAATGTCTTCAACCTGGTAATAAAAGAGAGTAATATCCAGTATGACAATATTGTTTTTTTTAAGACCGAACTGATCTGCGATGAACATGAACTGAACCTGAATATTTTCATGCTTCCAAACCCGCCGGTCCTGCTTGACATCGTCAGGATGCTGGAAAAAATTATCGAGGATTCCGCTTCCGGAATCTAAACTATCCTTATATCTCCCGCGTAGCCCCGTCTGCCTGCCTGATCAGAAGGCGGCCGTTCTCTTTTGGAAAATACGTCACGGTGCGGCCGATTGTTCCCCCGAGATCCTCCCGGATTATCGGGATTGAACGCTCTTTGAGGAGTGCTCTGAGCGCTTCTGCGTTACGCTCACCAATATTCAGATTCCCGGAGAAGTTCTGGAACATTGAAGCCCCCCCGGCAAGCTTTGCTTTCAAAGCCGGAGCCCTGCTTCCTTTCTGGGCTAACTCCTTAATCAGGATATCAATGGCCGTATCTGCGTATTTTCCTGCTCTCTCATTCGGTTTTCCGCTCGACTTCGGAAGCATGACATGGGCGAGACCGCCTATTTTTTTACTCTCATCATGAAGGACGAGCCCGATGCATGACCCCAGACCTATCGAGGTCATGATCGAATCACCGGTGCACCACTCGCCGATTCCGATGATGACAATATCGCGCTGATCAATACCGAACGAACTTTCCTTCATGTCAATTCATTCTGATGTTGCGATAACATCGTCCATCCTCGCAAATAACTCACTCAGGAGTGATTTACTGGGAAGAAGGATGATATTTGCTCGTATTTCATGCTCAGCACAGATCATCTCAGTCCTGAACAGCATGACCTGGTCGACGTTGTCACGAAGTTCCTGCGTTGCAATAATCGACTGTATTGCTGCATGAGGCATGTCGATGACCATGGACGGCGGTGAGGGGATCATGATGATGGAGAGGAGGGTGGCACAGGCATCAAGGAATGAAGATGTCATGATATTCCCCACCTCGTTTAACGCACTCCGGTCCATGTCGTTGATCTCGCGATGGATCTCGGTAGTTCCTATCATGATATTGGTTAGACGGACGATGGAATCCTTGGGAATATTCAGGATGATGTATCCTTCCCCTTTTATCTGGCCCTGGATCTGGAATACCACCATTGCTGCAGGTTCATCGTCAAGGTAATTCCGGAGGTTCGCGAGATTGACCAGGATAATCTCCGGGACCCTGATCTGGATCAGGGTATTGAGAATCGTTGAAAGGGTTGTTGCAGCATGGGCACCTCCGATATTGCCAAGTTCACGGAGTTCGTCAGCCTGTTGTTCACTTATTACCAGATCGCCGTCAGTAACCACATTTTTCATCACTTTTTTCACACCTCTGCCTGAACTTTTTTTACTTACCCTCTGTCCTCCTTCCCGGAGTATTGCCTTGACATCAAGGACAGGAACCACCTCGCCGTCTCCGGGAATCGTTACGCCACTGACCCCCTCGCATGCCCCGACAAACTTTGAAAGGGGTTTTATGACTACCTCCTGCTGGCCTTCGATCAAATCCGCAATAATTGCCCCTTTCTTATTACCATTCTGCAGAACAACAATTACCTCCTCGTTTTTTGACCTCCCGAACATATCATCCAGGCGGAACAGGACGATTATTTCATCGCGCATGAGGAGGCCCTCGCCATTACCGATATTCCGGATGGGAAAAGCGGCAAGACTGGCTACTTCAGCCACATTCGTTATAGGGATGGCACAGCGTTTCCCATTGATCCTTATCATCATAACCATGACGATCGCCATGGTGGGGGGAAGAACCAACTCAAACCGGCTTCCCTGGCCGGGAACCGATTCAAGTTTTATGGTTCCCTGCAATGATGCAATCGTGGTTTTGACCACGTCAAGACCGACTCCCCGGCCACTGATATCAGTGATCTTATCAGCAGTCGAAAACCCGGGAAGAAACAGCATATCATAAGCCTCCTGGTCACTCATTGATGCCAATACTTCTTCGGTTACCAGGCCCCTCTCCAATGCCTTCTTCTTTATCTTTTCAACGTTTACTCCGCCACCATCATCCTCGATGACAATGACGACATTGTCCTTGTCACGCGAGGCTGAAAGTTTAAGCCGTCCCTTCGGATCCTTTCCATGTGCAACCCGGACCTCCGGGGACTCGATACCATGATCAAGACCATTCCTGATGAGGTGGAGGAGGGGATCGTTCAGGCCGTCCATGACACTGCGGTCAAGTTCGGTATCACCACCTTCAACCACGAAGTCAACTTCTTTCCCTTCCTTGGTCGCGATATCACGGACGGTCCGCGGAAAACGATTGAAGATGTGGTTGAGAGGGATCATCCTGATATCCATCATCATGACCTGGAGATCGGAGACAGATCTGCCGACCATGTTGAGGGTTTCATCCAGTTCCTTGATCTTATGCTGCTGCGCGATCTGTTCCAGCCTGCCCCGGTTGATGACCAGATCCTCGACGAGGTTCATCATGTGGTCAAGACGGTCAATATCGACCCTGATATTCTTGACTTCCCTCTTCTTCTCAACCTTGTCTGCTGCCAGGGGACGGATACTTCCGGAAACACTCTCTTCAGTACTCTCTGGTGTCACGGAAAGGCACAGCGTATCCGTACTCTCTTCCCGTTTCAGATCATACTTTTTAATATCAGTGCCATTCAGAATCGCAAGAATCCTGTCCTGCGGGTCATCAGATCCCAGGGTAAGATCGATCATCCCCGTGAAGATATCGCTGTCTTCTATAATCTCCCGGTTGGGATTTATTTCAAGGATCTTTCCATGCAGTTCCAGATTCTGCAGGATCAGCATTGATCGCAGGTTTTTGGAATCGACTGAGGGATTAATCTCGATGTGGATAATATACCGGCCGGTTTTTCCTCCTGAATCCAGGAGTCCACCGGTTTGTCCGGTTTGCGGCACGCCGGGCACAGGATTTTTCAGGGTGAGAACCTGCTCGGTTAAGAGATGCGTCTTGATATCGGAGACCGAAAGGATCGTTTCTATGGCCCCAAGTCCCGCGTTTGTAACAAA
>JAJRBL010000043.1 GCA_028679485.1 Methanospirillum sp.
ACCGCTTGTATTCCATGAGAATCGGGATCCCGGCGAGGTTTTCAAGTCTCTCTCTCCCTTTATCGAAGCCGTGGGACTCCACCCTCAACTGTTTGAAAAATATCCCGGTCAGCTCTCCGGGGGAGAACTTCAGCGGGCCATGATGGTGAGGATTTATTCTCTCTCTCCAAGGCTGCTTGTTGCCGATGAACCGACATCGATGCTTGATATGTCTGTTCAGGCACAGATCCTGAATCTCATGAAGGATTTGCAGAAGAAGAACAATACTGCATGTATCTTTATCTCGCATGACCCGGAAGTTATGCAGATCATGTGTTCCCGGATAGGGATCATCTCGAATGGATCGTTTTACCTCGCTGATAAAGATGAATTCCTGGAGAGATTCGGTTATAATGATCTGAATTCTTGTACTATTCTCTCTTAAGGGAAGATCCGAATCATGGTTCCTTAATAAAGGCAATAAAGCAGAAAAAAAGGCAGAGATTAATCATGATCCGGTCATACCCAGATCTGGATACACCGCTTTCCCATCTGGGTGATCGAGTAGATAAGAAAAATCCCGTCCTGTTCCTTGTCAATTAATCCAGCGGTAGTGAGTGTTTTTAGATGGTAGGATAATTTCGAGTCTGCGATATCGATCACCTCCTTGATCACGCAGACACAGAGCGGCTGGACGTTCAGAAGATAAAGGATCCGGAGCCGGGTGGTATCAGAAAGTGCAGTAAAAACATTCTTCTTTCTCAGTAGTTCTTCATCAGGGGGAAGATATTGTTTGAGACCGTCCACTCCGCCGATCTCACAAAGGCTCTCTTCTATCGGTTCAGGTAATCCCATATCGGTTCATTCCTCTCATTGAATTCGGATAGACAGAATGTATTGTTATAACCCTATATTCTTATATCCGGAGTTGAAATCAGTGTCGATCCTGACATTACCGCGATCCGGAGCATCACGGCTATCCTAACCTCATCAGATTTTCTTCCCGGTCATCAGGAAAAAGGTCAGAGAACTGAATAATTGTCTCTGAAGATCAGCCCGAACCAATTCCTTTTCCCATCTTTCCACCATCTCTTTCTGGACAATACCTCTCTGACTGGCCTTGAAGAACATGGTATCAAGATCGAATATTTTTCGTGCTATAGCGAGGTCAGTGACGGTCAGGGTCATGGGCTCTACACAGATATCGACGAGGCCGGCATCAGAATATGCACCGTATAATAATCTGCCGACCCTTCCGGACGGGATGCTGTCACACCAGAAGTCAAGGATTTTCCTGCTGATTTCAGGATCTTCTGGCCAGAGAGAAAAAGTGCCCCAATCAGGTTCAAAGACCACCACCCTCCCCCCAGGCCGGGTAACCCTTGCAATCTCTTTGATTACTGCAAAGGGATCCCTGGTATGCTGTATCACCCGGTCAGATCGTACAGCGTGAAAGGTATCATCCGGAAATGCGAGGTGATGACCGTCACAGAGCATGAATTCAGGAGAGACAGAGGTTGTTTTAATGTTTTTCCTGGCTGTATTGAGCATGGTAATACTGATATCAATCCCCACCACATCTCCTGTTGCTCCGGTTATTTCTGCAAGATTTTTCGCATCTACGCCGTTTCCACAACCGATCTCCAGGACAGAATCTCCCGGTGAGAGATGAAGTCTTTCGTAACTGCGGGTTTTGCACTCCCGGAAAAAAGGAAGTGAGTGAATCAGGTCAAGATATTGTACAAATAAATGGGCATCGCGGGTTTTATCGACACGGGCAAATCCTGAAGCTAATGATTCCATTTTATTCACTCTGTATACGTATTTATTGAGTCTTTCAGGATTTCTTATATTTGTATAACATCATACGGTACGATGAAGAAGACTCTTCCATCCAGGAAAATACTCATTACATCTGACATATCCTCCTCTTCTTCCGGAAAGGGGAAACCCAGAAGGCAGAGTTCAGATTTTATACCTGACTTATAAGCCGGATGCATCGGCAGGAAAAGATAAGTGAGTCCTGTCTATATTCTATACCGATAATCCTTCATAGGTGGACATGAATGAATACGAACAGTCATGTTCCCCTGTAAACCGGTCCATAATGATGTGAGCATACATGGGAGCCATTTATGAAGACTGATACGGGATTCTCCGGTCTCGAAGCCGCGATAATAATGATTGCATTTGTTATCGTCGCTGCAACGTTCGGATATGGGGTGTTAAACTCGGGCTTTTTTGCGACCCAGAAATTCCAGGATGTCACCTATGCCGGACTCAAGCAGAGTACGTCTGTGGCCGCCACTGACGGGCTCATCCGTGGCGTATATGATACGAACAACGGAGTCCTCACTGATCTCATCTTCATTCTTTCTATTCCGGTTACCGGAGAATCCATCGATCTCTCCAAGATGATCTATTATTATGTCAGGAATAGCGAGGAAGGCACTGAGATCCCGCTCGAACATGTTACCCCCCGGAGGGGGATTGTAAGGCCCGGAGAGAGCACACGCATTCACCTTGATCTTGAAGGGGCAGGGGTTGCCGGTCCTTCGGCAGGTGGATCCTTTTCCCTGGAGGTAAAACCCCCGACAGGCGCTTCAACCCTTATCCAGAGAACAATTTCATCCGGATATAACGGGGGGTTAATTGCCTGAAAGTGAGGTTTCCTGTTGTGAATGAAACGATTCCAGGACCCTTTCGTATTCATCGTCTGAAACTGGACACCAATACCCATCGGCTCTATTGCCATCCTCATCCTGACAGGAAGAAAAGAGCTGCCCAGAGCTGAGTAACTATAAGAAGAATCGGAAGAAGATACCTGAGAAAGAGCAGAGGACGAGAGTTAAAGTAAATCTACAACATGATCTTCATTTCGGAAGGAGATCATTGATTGAAGATAGTGGATTCCGGTATTACATTGAGAACATAATAATCAGGCACATCTGCTGTATGTGAAGTAGCTCCCCCAGAATGTGATGATGCGAGTCACCCATGGTTCATCCACCACCCCTTCCCTCCATTTTAAAATCAATCGGCCTTGTGTTCGGAGACATCGGAACAAGTCCCATATACACCCTTGCGGTCTTGTACCTGGTGGTAAAACCAACGAACGGGCATGTTTTCGGTACTATATCCCTGATCTTCTGGACACTGGTAATCCTGGTGACTCTCCAGTACGCCATCCTCGCAATGCGTCTCTCCAGTAACGGGGAAGGAGGGACCATCGTGCTCAAAGAACTTCTTCTTCCGATGGTGAAAAGCAGGTACGGTATCCTTGCCGTTACTATCATCACGTTTGCCGGTGTCTCCCTTATGATTGGAGACTGCGTGATCACTCCTGCCATCA
>JAJRBL010000044.1 GCA_028679485.1 Methanospirillum sp.
CGGGAGAACCGGTCCCAGACGGTCAGTTTCATTTATTTACGGAAATATTACGGGAGATTTCAATCTCCCCGGACTGCGTAAATCAGGTGAAAAAAAGAATATGGATTTATCCGGGGGTTTTACGGAGATGACGCTGATGCGGTTGGCGAGACCGTATTTTTCACTGTTGGAACCGGTCTTGGTTTATAGGTCGGAACCGGGGTCGGTTTGTTCTTCTCTGCTGCACAGATATCCGTTGATCCCGGGCTTAAGGGAGTCACGGATCTGGCGATTGTTTCAAACTGGTCAGCCTTTGCTTTTGCATCCTCCATGGTCTCGTATGCTCCAAAAACGGAGATTACATTTCCTTCGGATAATCTGACAAAGACGCTCGCAAATTTTCCATCGTTATACTTTCCATACTCCGTAACATTATCGGAACCATACTCGAAGGGTGTGAGATTTGCTATCCCTGCCTTCGCGTTGACAGATTCGATGTTAACCCGGAGATTCTCCTGGTTATCATCTGAACAGTTCATATTATCTGCTATCTGGATTGCGATGACGTTGCTGGTCTCTTTGTTATCCATTACTCCGGTGGCAGGTCCTGCATAGGAACTTACCAGAAAATTTGACCAGTCGGAAGGGAGTAATACCACGAATTTTTCTTCGATGGTCTGGTTTGCCCAGCCACCCTGTTCGGCAGCTGAGACGGGAACTAAGATAGTCGCAGTAACAGCAAGGAAAATACTGATTAATCGTAACGGTATCATCCCATTGCGTTCGATCACCTAACCAAATAAGTTTCTGGTATTTCCACTCGAGAAAGGATCCCTGATAGAAGTATGAAAAAACGGTCTTCATCATTACGAATCCGTATCTTGCCTCCTTTCGTGCTTTTATTAGGGGTTTTCCCCATGCAATCAGGGATCTGAAGGATCGGTAAGGATTACTATTAAGTATCAGGACTGTCAGGTACTGGTGGTGATAACGGTGATCGACATTGGATCGTATGCTCGATATCCGAAGACCGGAACAGTCGGAACCGTGGTCAGGTTCCATGAACAGATCGGGGAGACTTTTGCAGAACTTGACAGTACGGGGCTGTTGTATCGCCTGGACCAGCTCATCCCGGCCACCAGGGAAGAGAAAAGGGTCTCTGAACGAACCGGCGAGGATCTGAAGATACTTGTCAGGGAAAGGGAATCTCTTCTGGGATCCGAATACGATGATGCGGTAACCCAGCAGGACGGAGCCTGTCACGGTGGAGGCTAATCCCGGCAATAATGGTCCGGGAAAATTCCACGTACGGTGCTCCGGCTATCGTTCAGGGAAATAACCGGCTGCTTTTTCGGATCAACTTCTTCTCATCGGTATTTTTCTCCCGAATCAACTGGTTGACGTATCCGGTCAGTATCTTCTCATCACCTGAACCTTCCTCAAGGTACTGGTGGATGAGGAGGATCATCCCTGCACCGGCTGTACGTTTTGCGAGGTACCTGCTGACCTCCTTCAAGGCCCGGGAACCGGCAACCGGTACTGAACGAAGGTATGCCGTCTCCTCCGCGCAGGCCTGATCGTATTCTGCCAGGATATCGGCAATCTCCCCGGGATCGAGACAAACCCTGGAAGAAAGATCTTTCATGTACCTTGTTGTCGCAGAGGCCGTAACCACGATGGCTATGGCAGCAAAGATCCGGTTTATCGTACTCTTTTCTTCCAGGAACCCGGATAACCTGCTATCAGGACTAATCCTGCTGACAAACCCTTTCATCCGCATCCTGAACCTGGATCCCGGGGTATATACCAACACCACGGGATGGTAATTGCCTGACTGGATAAGATCCTCCCGGATGGTGGCCTGGTACTGGAGTTCTGCAAACACCTGAGGGAGGATCAGGCCGTCATCGTAGAGATGGCGATAGAGTTTCTGCTCGAATCTGATTGCTTCAAGCCAGAAGAGACGGAGAATGCTTACAGATTCCGTGTTCTTATGAATCTCGTCCCAGAGTTCCCTGATCTTCTGTTCATGTCCTGTCGAGATCTCCCTGTACCGGCTGGCACATTCTTCAAGCACCCCGGGGCTTATGATTCCTTCAAGTACCGAATGTTTAAGCCTCTCCTGTGCAACGCGGCTCGTCACCAGGTCTGCATGGAGCTGGTGAAACCGCCTGAGCATACCAGATTGTCCGAGTCCCAGTGCCCTGATAAGGGGACCCATGGTAATCCCCTGCACGAAGATGGTAAAGAGCACGATAGTCACGGAGAAGGCGATGATGAGATCCCTGAACGGGAGAGAGAGAGGGATGGAGAGAAAGAGGGCTATCGCAACCGCTCCCCTGAGACCGCCCCAGAAACAGACCGTCTGGTAAGAGAGCGGGACGCGATGGGTAGTGAAGAGATTATACAGCCCGAAGATACCAAAGACCGGGACAAACCGTGCGAGGAGGGTGGCTGCGATGAGGAAGAGAATCCCAAGAATCCCTCCTTTCAGCATGATCGAGAGATCTTCAAGTGAAGCGATGGCTATGCCGACCAGAAGGAAGATCAGGCTGTTTGCCAGGAACCCGATGTACTCCCAGAACCTGGCCAGATCTTCCCGCCGGTCCGGGCCGATGCAGTCTGAAGCAGCCCTGGCAGTGAAGAATCCGCATGCCACTACTGCGATCACGCCGGAAAAGCCAGCTTCATCACTAATCAGGTACGTAAGGTAGGCTGCGACGAGGGTTGCGGTCTGGTGGATATGTGCATGAAGTGGTGCTCTTTTAAGAAGCATCCGGAGGAGAAAACCGGAGATGATTCCTATGACTATTCCTCCGGCAAAGGAGGTGAGCAGCTGGGTGGTAAACAGTGTCGAGGTTTCAAGAAATGTGTGTTCGTTTTTGAAGATCGGATTCCTGATGAGGAGCAGAACTAACTGGAACAGGATGATAGATGCTGCATCGTTGAGCAGGCTCTCCCCCTCGACAAGTGTCTGCAGCCGTCTTGGAACCCCGATCTCCTTGAATATCGAGATCACTGCCACCGGATCGGTTGATGAGATGAGTGCACCGAAGAGAAGGGCAAAGAGAAGGGGGATCGCAAAGTACCATGCGACAAGGTACCCAATGATACCCGCGGAGATGATCACCCCGAAGATGGCGAGACAGAGGACCGGGAAGAGATTCCTGCTGAGAAGCCGTGTATTGAGGGCTACCGCAGACTCGAAGATAAGGGGCGGGAGGAAGATATAGAGGATGATGTCTACCGCGGGGATTACGCGTTGGAGCGGTTCGAAGGCTGAGATATGGGGTACTATAAACTCGGCGAAGGCATAACCGATGATGACCAGACCAATGGTATAGGGCATCCGGAGTCGCCGCAGGATCAGCGAAGCAAGGATGGCGACGAGAAGGAGGGCAATGATGATTATTTCATTGGCTATGATCAGGTTTTCACTCATGTGATTCAGAACCTGCCGATCTATTGGTACCTCCGGGTTATTGAGGGGTGGTATGGATCATGAAAGGATGATAAAAAGGTACTTCCCGTAATAGATGGAGAAATATTTTCCTGATTTCTATCCAGGCTCCGGGGTAAAATTCAGGACGGTATACCTACCGGGTTTTGTCTATCGTTCCGGTATTCCGGCTTTTCCTCTTTTGTACCCGGGTATTATATATCAACATCATCAATACCGCAGTATGAAACCGGTATGGCGGATCAGTATCCTGATCCTTCTCTCTGTTTTTCTTTTCGATTCTTCTTACGCTGACTCCTCTTCTGACCGGGGTGGGATCTCTCCCCCTGCTGTTTTCGGAGAGAATTATAGTACTGCAGACGACAGTTCATCTGCATTACGGGAAGAATTAGCAGATATTTCCGCATTCGTGAAAACGGGTCTTACTTTCGCGAAGAATCATTCAAAAGAAGAGACACTCGCCCGGTTAAACGATCCGGAAGGAGAATTCGTCCAGGGTGAACGATATCTCTTCGCCTATGACATGAACGGAACGACCCTTGCCCTTCCGTACGAGAAGGAACTGATAGGGAAAAACCGTATGAGCCTTGTTGACTCCAACGGAGTGGCATTCATCGAGTTATTATCACGTGTCGCAGACTATGGCGGCGGATACCTTTACTATGTCTACCCGAATCCTGCAGAGAACTTCACCCCCCAGGTAAAAATTGCCTATGTGGAGCCGGCTGGAGAGGACTGGTTTATCGGGTCCGGTCTTTACATCCCGGGGATCGATGCCGTGCTTGACAAAGAGGCTCTGTCCGGACTTATGGCCCGGGTTGATACGGCAGCTGCATTCAGTAGCGAGCAAGGAAAGGAGAAAGCCCTGGCAGCATTTAATGACCGTAACGGAACCTGGTCGAAGGACACTGCCTATATCTTTGCCTACGGTATGAACGGAACGACCCTTGCCATGCCGTACCAGCCTGAAAGTATCGGGGAAAATCGCTGGAATTATACCGATACCTTCGGCAGCCCTATCGCACGTCTGGAGATCGACAGAGGAAAAGCAGGTGGAGGATTTGTCTACGTCGTCTATTACAACCCTGGTACCGGGAGGAATGAACTGAAGATATGTTACATCCTCCCTGCAGGAGATGACTGGGTCGTCGGTTCAGGGGATTATATCAACCCGCTGGTGCCTGTAAACCTGGTATCATCCTGATTTACCGAGGGACTGGAGTATCCCGGTACGTTTATCCGGACTGTTGGGGGGAGTTTATACCGACTTCTCCCATCCCTGGCCCATATCCACGATCGGCCGTACCTCCGTGATCTCGAATCCGACCACGGCATAGATCATCTTCGTTGCTTCTTCCCCGGCGATCTTCGCCATCTCTGTCTTGAACGACTCAAGACCTGGCCCTGAAGTTGCTATGTTCTGAGCAACCAGGTAGACCCTGATCCCCTTCCAGTCCATGAGGGTCGTTCCCGGTTCCATGATGAGGAACACGGCATGCGGGTTCTGCTGAAGGTTGGAGAGCGTCCGGTTATTTGAAAGCC
>JAJRBL010000045.1 GCA_028679485.1 Methanospirillum sp.
AAAGCTCCGGCCGCCCCGGAACTGATCCCCGAGAAGGCCCTGATCATGAGCGGGTACGGGATAAATTCAGAAATGGAGACGAAAGAGGCACTCGTTCGAGCAGGCATGGAAGCGGATATCGTTCATATCAACGACCTCATCTATCGGACCAGGCTGATGACCGATTATCGCCTGCTCGTCTTCCCCGGTGGATTTTCGTATGGTGACGATACCGGTGCGGGCAATGCCTATGCAAACAGGGTCCGGAATAACCTTTGGCAGGATCTCACCGGGTTCCTCGAAGAAGACAACCTGGTGCTCGGGATCTGCAACGGGTTCCAGATTCTTGCAAATCTCGGACTTTTCCCGGCATTTGATAAGCAATATAAGCGAGATATTGCTCTCATGCCAAATCGTAAAGGAGTGCTCGAGTGCCGGTACGTGACGCTCAAACCGGCAGCAGATAATCTCTGGACAAAGGGGATTGAACGGATTGTCTGCCCGGTATCCCATGGAGAAGGGAACTTCTCCTGTTCAAAAGAGATTCTGCTGCAACTTCAGAGACAGAAGATGGTGGCATTTACCTACTGCCGGGAAGATTTGAAACCTGCAGGTGGAGAGTACCCGTTCAATCCGAATGGTTCGGTTGCAGACATCGCCGGCATCACCTCTGCTGACGGTAAAGTACTCGCGATGATGCCCCATCCCGAACGGGCGATGGAGTTTGTAAACCAGTACGACTGGCCCCTCCAGAAAGAACGGTTGAGGCGGCAAGGAGTCCCCGTTCCTGCAGAATCCCTGAACATGAGATTATTCCGGAACATTGTCGATTATTTCCGGTAATCCATTCCCGGTTTTGAAGTGACTGATTATAAGGAAACTCTGTAATCGTGTTTATAATGGAAAGTCAGAGATCGCAGGACAAAAGTTAAGTTTGTGAAGACGCCAGATTACCTGCATCCTTAATAAAATGGGTAATTCAGGATGTTTCAGTTATGTGAATTCTACTCTCCGATGATTGTTCTTTCTGCTTTATTTGTTCAAGCAGGGCAGCAAAGTATGCTGTCAGGAGATTTCCCCCCTGGGAACCCTCACCAGTAACCAGGATATTCGGCGTGATAATGATATTCCCATCTGCTATCTTCTGGATAGCCTCCAGCATCGCCACATTTTCAGATCCCAGGGCTTCTTTCTGTGCGATGTATGCCTTTGCCGTACCAATACCTACCTGTTCATTTGCATAAGCGGCTCCTTCAGCATTCGCTTTTGTGGCATCTCTCGTCCCGTAAGCGGATTCACGGGCAGCCTGTGCATTATCCTTATTGATATCGATAGACAGCTTTGCTGCGATAACCTGACCCTGCATATCGGCACGTGCCGTCTTTTCAGCGACAGCTATCCGTTCCTCTTGTGCCTTTGCCTCCTGTTGGTATTGTTGCTGTTGTTGTACTGCAATCTCTTTTAATGTCTGGGTCTTCAAAAGGGTTTCATCTACTTTAATATATGCGATTAACAGTCCCTGGACCTCGACATGATACTTTTTGAACTCTTCCTGTGCCCTCTCGAAAGCAGTCTGCTGGAGCTTGGTCCGGTCATGAACGAACTGGAGTGCCTGTTGATTTCCTGCCTCGTTCCTAAAAGAAGCATCGATTAATGGGTGGGCCACCTGTTCAATCAGGTTGTATACGCTGCCGAATCGTGCGATTACAAATGGTGCATTATCCGCAGGAATCCGGACAATGAGTCTGACATCCACTTCCAGCTGGAATCCATCCTGGGATGTGACCCGTAACTGTCCGAATTTGAAAAACTCCGTAACGGATAGGTTTTCACCTTTGTTCTTCTGGTTAAACTGCAATGTTTCTTTCGTCCCTTCAGGACTCGCCCAGTCAATGGTCACGGCACTCGTTGGAACAATATCTCCCCGGTATGCAGCTGTATTCAGATTATATTGTCCTGGGGCTATGGGATTGCGAAGGATACCTCTTTTAGTCTTGTCGGTGATGAGGAGATGTTCTGCATTCTCGTGGATCGGCTGATTCAAATCAGGGTGTGTTGATATTTCCGGAGCGGTATCAGGCGACTTTTCAAGTTCTTCCCCAACACTTGAGGTAATGACCGCAACATTTCCCGGTGGGACAATGGTCATGTCAACAGGAACAACATCAAACAACAGGGGATTAATGTAGTAGTCACCTGGCTGCAGGGTCTCAAGCTGGGTACCTCTGTATCCATTATTCTGGATGAATACCTCCCCGTTCTGGAAATGGCTGTGATCTCCGAGTGGTGCCGGAGCTATCGCAAACCTGGAAAGAAGCGGGATACCATCAAGAGCATTCACAATTCCGACTTTTCCCTGCTGGACCGCGACAATGGGTTTCTCTAACACAGAGAAGATCTGCGTATTTATGCGATACGTCCCTGGCTTCAGGATTGCTATTTGCGGCCCTTTACATCCACCGTTATCAAGAAACATCCGTGCATCCTGGAATGAATTGCATGGTACTTCATCGCCGAGCAATCGGCCGGATGGAATGGGTACTCCTTCGATGGATGAGACAATGCCGATATGATTTGGGATTATTTCGATAACCTTTACGTGGTCAATCTTCCAGATAATGGGAATATAGAAGTATAAGCCTGGCATGAGTGTGTCGGACTGAACGCCGATCTCTCCTTTGGTCGCAATAATTTTTCCCTGTGGCAATTTCTTACCGAACATCCTTCTGGTGACGATACCTACCTCATTCGCCCGTATCAGTATCAGTCCTTTCAGTAATACCCAGATAATAAGTATGCCGAGTATGATTACCAGTAATAAAGTAAAAAAATCCATATTTTCTCCT
>JAJRBL010000046.1 GCA_028679485.1 Methanospirillum sp.
ACTCCCCCCGACCATGTTGAGATCTTCCCCCCTGCAGGCAAACAGGTTGAAGGAGTATTTCCTGTTCTCGCTACCTTTACTGCCGGAGGCTGTACGTTTGAGATTCTTGAAGGTCAGGGTGGCCATCAGCACGGTATGATTTATATTCTCTCCAAAGAAGCAGGTCTTCTTTTTACCTCCGATACCATTCTTAACCTGAAATATCTCAGTCCTGAACGGAGTGAGTACAACAATTTCGCGGTTTACCTTGTCACGACGGTCAATGTCGATCCGGATCTCGTGAAGAGTGAACGGAAAGCTCTGCTCACTCTTGCCTCCCGTCTAGATGACGACCTCAAGAAACAAGGAAGGCGTCTTCTCATCTGCTGTGGTCATGGCCCGGTATCTTTCATGCAGGACGGCGATATGATTCCTGCATCCGAAGCGGTGGTATACCGCCATCATGTCTGATATTCTGTTACGATATGATGATGAGTGATTGACCGGAATGTATACACAAGTATGAACCAGCATCGTGTGCAGGATATGATGCAGATGATGGCATCACGGATTGATGCCATCGCTGCCCATATCTCTGATGAAGAAGTATCCAGATTTATCTCCGAGTTGCTCCAGGCAAAGAGGATCTATGTCATGGGTGCTGGGAGATCAGGTCTCGTTGCAAAGGCTTTTGCCATGAGGCTCATGCATCTCGGGATGATGAGTTACGTAGTCGGTGAAACCATTACTCCTGCCCTTCAGATCGGTGACCTGATCGTGGTGTTATCAGGATCAGGCAAAACGAGAACGATTTTAGAGATTGTCCAGACTGCAAAGGAGATCGGCGGCAGGATCTGTCTTATCACATCAAACCCCGACTCACCGATCGGTAACATGGCTGATTCTACCGTAATGATCGAGAATTACCGGGACAAAGTTCCTGACGAGAGCAGGGAGTACGATACCAGGCAGATGCTGGGAGAACACCGCTCATTTGCCCCCCTGGGAACCTTGTTCGAGACTGCTGCCATGACCTTCTGCGATGCAGTCATCTCAAGGCTGATGGAGATAACCCGGACCGATGAATCTGAACTGAAAGGCCGGCATGCAAATATTGAATAATATGGGTGACAAGATGGCAAAAATATCAACACGTGCCAGAACTATTGAAATGTCAGGTATTCGGAGATTTTTCAAGGCTGCTAAACCCGGTTCGATAAATATGACTCTCGGCCAGCCTGATTTTGATACTCCTGAACATATCAAGAAAGCGGCAATAAAGGCGATCAACGAGGGGAAAACCGGGTATACTTTTAATGCAGGGTTACCTGAGTTACGTGAGGCCTTATCTGGGAAATTCAGAAGGGAGAACAGACTTTCGTATCATCCGGACCAGATCATCGTCACCGCGGGAGCAGGTGAAGCCCTGTTTATCGCTATCCAGAGCCTGGTAGACAATGGGGAAAGGGTTCTTCTTACTGATCCGGGTTTTGTATCCTACGAGGCATGTGTCCGTCTTGCGGGGGGTATCCCTGATCCGCTTCCCCTTACCTCCGACCTCCATATCGATTATTCTGCCCTCCAGGAGAAGATTGAGGGAGCAAGACTCTTTATCCTGAATTCTCCGTGCAATCCTACCGGAACGGTCGAGAGTCCGGACCAGATCAGATCAATAGTCGAGGTAGCAATGGATGCAGGGGTTACGGTTCTCTCCGATGAGGTCTACGAACATATGATTTATGATGCGGTTCATGCAAGTGCAGCATTATACGGGGATGATGTCGTAACGGTTAATGCAGCAAGCAAGACCTATGCGATGACCGGGTGGCGTATCGGGTATCTTGCCGGATCCCCGGAATACATGGAACAGTGCCTGAAGGTTCACCAGTATTGCCAGACCTGTGCCACCTCCATCAGCCAGTATGCTGCAGTTGCGGCATATACCGGTGACCAGTCATGCGTGGGCATGATGCGGGATGAGTACAAAAAGAGAAGGGATTTACTTATTTCAGGGATGAAGAATATGGGGATTCATTTTCCTGTCCCTGAAGGTGCCTTCTATGCCTTTGCACCCCTTGGTTCGGAGAAGACGCAGGCTATCATGGATGCAGGAGTAATTGTCGTCCCAGGTGATGCATTCGGGAAAAGGGGGGCTGAATATGCACGATTTAGTTATGCAACTTCATGGGATAATATTCAGGCAGCTATTGACCGGATGAGACCGGTTCTTGAGGACTGATGATATGGTATATGATTTGTTGAAACGGTTATCTGACGCGCATGGTCTTTCCGGGTTTGAAGGAGATATCAAGTCCGTCATCAGGAAGGAACTTGACGGCTGTGTAGATGAGATGAGAGAAGACCAACTGGGGAATCTAATCGTAGTTAAAAAAGGAACCGGGCTTTCCGTAATGATAGCATCCCACATGGATGAGATCGGTCTTATGGTCCAGTACATCGACGACAAGGGATTCATCAAATTTGTTGGGATTGGCGGTTGGTACAATCCGACACTGCATACCCAGCGGGTTGTACTCCATGGAAAGAAGGGCTATGTTCCTGGTGTAATCGGTGCGAAACCCCCGCATGTCATGACACCCGAAGACCGGAAGAAAGAGATCAAGATGGAGGATCTCTTTATCGATGTCGGTGCCGGAACTGCCGAGGAGGTTGCCGAGCTCGGGATTGAGATCGGAACCCCGGTAACCATCGAACAGGAACTGATTCATCTTGCCAACGACCGGGTCACCGGAAAAGCTCTCGATAACCGGGTCGGGGTTCTCGTGCTTATCGAGGCTCTCCGGAAGATGAAGACATCGATGACCATCTATGGCGTATTTACCGTGCAGGAAGAGATCGGATTAAAGGGTGCAAAAGTAAGTGCATTTGCACTGAATCCCGATATCGCAATCGCTACCGATGTAACGATTCCGGGTGATCATCCGGGGGTAACCAAAAAGGATGCAACCCCCGAGATGGGAAAAGGGCCGGTGCTTGCCCTTGCAAGTGCATCGGGCCGGGGTCTTCTTGCTGATATGCGGCTTGCATCCTGGCTCCGGGCAGCAGGTGACAAGGCAAAGATACCGTACCAGCTTGAGGTGGGTGATGGAGGCAATACGGATGCCACTATTATCCATCTGGAACGCGAAGGCATACCAAGCATTCCTCTCGCGGTCCCGACCCGTTATATTCATTCCCCGGTTGAGGTCGTGGATCTCAGGGATGTCCAGGGCGCTATCGATCTCCTTGTCGAGGCGCTCAGGAAAAAACCAAAATTATAACCTTATGTCCCTATTTTTCCTGGATAAAGAACCTTTTTACGGTAAAAAGACATCTCATCAGTATGGTTTCTTTCCGCCAGCCAATGCTGGGGATTTGTCTCATGCTTGTTTTGTTCTCTGTTGCGGAGACGGTATCATCCGGTACTATGAGTGATAAGGATGCCGGGGCGGCATTAATACAGAATGGTTCATACAAGGAAGCCCTCCCCCTTCTTCAGGCTTATGTCTCCATGAATGTTACTGATGCAGATGCCTGGAATTCAATCGGTTTTGCGCTGAATAACCTGGGAAAATTTGAAGATGCGGTTCTCCCTCTCGAAAATGCAACCCGCCTTGACCGGAATAACAGCATTGCATGGACGAACACCGGCTGGGCATACAATGAACTGGGGCAGTATGATAAAGCATTTGCCGCGCTAAAAAATGCAACGATTGCTGATCCCGGGAACAAGTATGCATGGAGCACGATGGGATATGCCCTCATCCGTCTTGGCAGACAGGATGAGGCAGTCTCCTCACTTGACAAGGCTTTGAGTATCGATCCGGATTTCGCCGATGCCTGGAATAACCGTGGCTGGGCTTTAAGCGAGGGCGGATTTTACGATGATGCGGTTGTTGACCTGGAAAAAGCAACTTCTCTCAACCCGGATAGCGGTTATGCCTGGAATAATCTGGGCAGAATATTGTATCTGCTGGGAAACCGTGAGGAGGCATTGGCCGCCCTGGAAAATGCCACGAAGAAGAACCCTGATTTTGATCAGGGGTGGTATAACCTCGGAAACGTGTTATATTCATTCGGGAGGTATAACGAGTCCGAGGAGGCGTTCAGGACTGCGTACCTGCTGAATCCTGAAAACAC
>JAJRBL010000047.1 GCA_028679485.1 Methanospirillum sp.
ACAAACTGCATCCACCTGAGTTCACCATCACCGGTGATCACCCGGTTGTCGATCATCACCACCGGGTTTTTAGGAGTAAGCAGTTCCAGTTTCTTTTTGATATACGGTATGTCCTCTGAATAGGCCTTGAGCTGCCACCTGGTTCTCCTGATTTCCTCCTGTGTTACACCGAAGAACCTGCAGAAAACATCGTTGGCATACAGAACCTGCCCGGTTTTATCAAACCGGCAGATAATCTCGGTCTGGTCTTCGATGAGCCCCCGATACCTGGCTTCGCTCTTCCGGAGCTGTCCTGATATCCGTACCTTCGTGATGATGAGGCCGAAGATGTCGGCGAGGGGGATGATGATGTTCAGGTACTCCCTCATATTCTCTGGAAAAGGCATGGATCCTGCGATGCATACGCCGACGGGTTCGTTACCAGATCTCACGACAAAGAACAGTCCGTCTTTGTTCTCAAGGAATCCCCAGTCCAGGTGGAGGTACTGCCTGGTCTCCTCAAGAACCTTCTCCGGTTCTATGAGGGAGCCGTAACAGGCATGGGGTTCTCCGATCTCACCCTCTGCAACATGCATGTATCTGATCTCCTGTGCACCGGTGATCATCTCGATGATATTGCATATCCGGGTAATTACCAGGTCTTCCTCCTCGATGCCCACCATCTCCCCGATCAGGGAGAGGGTCATCGCGTTTAATGCCGTCCCTGCTTCAGCCTTTCTGAGCCGTTTCGTCATCTCAAGCGATTGGATCCCGTTTCCTGCCTCGTGAAGGGCTTCACTGATAACGAGCCGGAGGTACTCGGTACCTACCGGGATGATCTCGTACGGTAAGCCGTACTTACTACATACCTCGTCAAGATCTGACTCTGCTTCGGGAGAGATCCCGGTATCAAGAAGCACAACCTGCTTGAGTGTCCGGGAGATGATCGATGGAATATCATCTTCTCTGATTCCTTCATTAGAAGCAGACTCTTTCCAGAATGGAATCCATCCCGGGGTGATGATATACTCTCCATTAAGTATTAGGTGATGGATGAGGTCAGGAGGAGCAATGAACTGGATACAGAATGATTTCGTGATCGCGGTGACATCAGGGAGGAGTGCCCGATGGCGATCTGACCATGAGCTGGTAAACACCATGACCTGTCTTCTCTCTTCGAGGCACGGCCGAATCAGTTCTGCCATCTCTTCTGCTCCGGGAGGTCTGTTATTCATACACCCGTGCGGATAAAATTCGGCAGAGAGAGCGGGTAACGATCCTGATGCAAGGAGCGAGAGTACTTCCCGCCGGAGGGTCTCGCAGAAAAAAATTACTGGGTCATTCGGATCTGTTTTCATGATTCTTACGTGTAGCTGCCATGAGTCCGTACCGCGTCCCTGATGGCAAAGAGAACCTCTTCCGGAACCTGGAGGGGTATCTCGCCGTGCTGTTCGCTGAGAACAAATCCTCCTCCCTTGCCTGCATCCTGGAGGATCTTCAGAACTTTCTCTTCTGTCTCCCCGACAGACCAGTGCCTCATGGCTATTCCGTTCATGTTGCCAAAAACGGCGATACGGTCTCTGCAGATCGAACGAATCGTCCCGAGATCTTCATCCTCGCTCACGATGATCCCTGCAGACCGGGTCGCGATAACATCCTCGATGATGGAGAAGCATCTCCCAGATGCGAATGCGGTTACCACCGGAGCATTAATCCGTGGAATGAGCGATGAAGCGATTCGATGTCCGGTTGCCCGGTAGAGATCAGGGGGGATGATGGTCGGGGAGGATACTGGATCGAAGTAAACCAGGGCATTAGCCCCTGCTTCTATCTGGCATTTTGCCCATTCCTCGGTAAAAGCGGTATTTATCTCCATGAGGCCTTCAAACCTCTCTTCGTCCTGGTAGAGGAGCTGGAGGTATGGTCCGAGTCCCATCTGCATCGCGGGAAGTGAGAAGGGGGAGATGACTACTCCGATAACCGGGGTCTCGCCACGGGACAGTTCAGCCAGTTTATTCGTGGTATCCAGGCATTTTTTCAGCGGGGGAGATGCTGAAACCTCGGGAAGCCGGAGATGATCGATGTCACCGGAATTTTTGATGATCGGGTTCCCTGTCACCGGAGGTCCGTCATCGGTAAATATGGTCTCTCCCCCGAAGGCTTCTGTCTCCAGGCTTGCATAGTAGAATGATGAGTAATCATCGAGACCATACTTTTCACGGATGATCTCCTGCCCCCTTACGACCTGAAGAGGATCTGAAAAGTATTCCCTGATAGACACCCGGCATTCCCTGGCTCCATGGAGGGTCGGGAGGAGGACCAGGGGAACCTGGTCAGGCTCCTTGTGGCTTATCGCGGCTACTACCCGCTCAAACGAGTTCATGAGATATATCCCTCCCTGATGCAGATCTCCTGAAGGATCGGCAGTACATCAGAAGCACTGGCAGCCATGTAATCTGCCCCGATTTCACGGTACAATAGGGGATCGAGCCTGAATGGGGCACCACCCACGATAACCTGCGTTTTGATCCCTTTCTCCCGCATCTGGGAGATGAAGTCCCGGATTCGGAGGGCGGACGGAAGCATGAGTGAAGAGAGGAGGAGGATACCTATCCTGTCCTTCTGCACGAGATTGAGAAGTCCTGATCCGTTCTGTACCTTGTAGAGGATGGGTGCATACCCGGCTGAAATGACAAGGTTAGAGACTATCTGGTACCCGAGGATATGGTGATCCTCGAAGGAGGCGATCCCGATGGGAGGGGCATTCCGGGGAGTGATGGCATTCGAGTCGGAGAGTACACCGATGATCTCCTGGATGAGCGTGGATGACATGTACACCTGGCTCAAAGCAAGATCTCCCCTCTCCCACTCTCTTCCGATCTGGTCAAGGGCCGGGACTACTATCCGGTCGATGATCTCGTATACTGGTGTATCCTGCCTTTTTTCGAATAATTCCCTGACGTACAGCCTGTCAAGTCTTACCAGCGCCCTTATGAGATCCTGGATCTGTTGATCTGTTTCCATATCTTCTCCCCTGACAGAATGAAAATGCTGCAACTGAAACTGGTATTCTTTCATTCATGGTCTTCCTTAATAAAATAAACTGACATCCCGGGACAGATAGAGAGAACGATCCGGGAAGGGAACATATTCAGGGTAATAACCACTTATACGCTGCTTCCATTCATGCGATATGGAGAAGATTTATCCGCATCTCCTGCAAACAACAGGTATGGGCAGGATCCACATTCTTCTGATGACCTGTGTATTCCTCGTAATACCGGGTGTTCTTGCAGATACGGGAAATTATACCCCTGAACCCGGCACGGTACTGCTGCTTACCGTTCCCGATGTCAGGCAGGGTACTGAATATACCTGTGGAGCATCTGCACTCCAGGCAGTTCTGAACTACTGGGGGATAGACATGCGTGAAGATGAACTCGTCGAGTTGTTGAATACGACCGAGGAGTCAGGAACGCCTCCGGAGAATATACAATCCGTGGCAGCTTCATTAGGGCTTACGGCATCGGTTGAGGAGAATCTTACCCCTGAGCAGCTTGAGGAGTCAATAGACGCGAATATTCCTGTCATTATTGCTGCACAGGCGTGGAATGGTGAATACGCGGATGATGGCACCTGGATTAGCGTTACCCCGGAGAGCTGGAATGACACCTGGGAAGACGGGCATTACATGGTAGTGATCGGCATCGATGACAGGAACGTCTACCTGGAAGATCCTGCGCAACTGGGGACGAGAGGGGTTATCCCTATCGGGGAATTCCTCTCCCGATGGCATGATTACGATGGGGGCACTGGAACCGGAAAACCGGAGCATGTATATGATCACCTGGGAATAATAATATCCGGGGATGAACCCGCATCCTATCCGGCGTACACCCCGGTCACCTGACCTTTTCCTTCGTTTTTATAAACCGGATACCCCTTAAAAAATTCAGGATCTCCTCTTGTTCACCCAGTCCTCCAGGCTTCCCATGAGTGAAAGCACGGCAGGCATGATGACGATTGCTCCTACCAGGGAGAATACCACCGCGATCACCGTCATGATCCCGAAGTTGGATATGATGGGAAATGACGAGAGCAGAAGGGCTGAGAATCCAAATGCCGTCACCAGCCCGGAGACGGTGACAGATGCCCCGATCTTTTGTACGCTGTTCTGGATAGCAGCATGCAGGTCCGGGGTGGTCTTCTTCTCCTCAAGGTACCGTTCCATCATCAGGATGGTGTATTCGGAAGAGACTCCGATGGTAATCGCCCCGAGAGAAGCGGTGATAAAGGTATAATCGATGGAGAATATCCACATCACCACCGCATTCCAGCCGACTACGCAGATGATCGGAAAGAGTGGTGCAGCCGCGACGATATGGCGGTATACCAGTATCAGAAAGATGAAGATCATCACGAATGCAAGACCTGTCATCAACGGCTTGTAGTATACGATATCGTCGAGGGTGATGGTGTTTATCTCGAAATCGCCGGTGGTTCTTGCGGTGAGTCCCGGTGGCGGTTCGGGCCAGTTGAGAGTGTTCAGGATAACCTTTCGCAGGTCACTCGACTCCTGCGAGGTGAGGGTGATGGTATTGAGTTCCATCACGGTGGATCGTTTTCCTGAGAGGTACTTCTCTTTCTGCTCCGAAGGGATCGCAGCCAGTACCTGGTTTAATTCTGTTTGCGATATGGGTATCGTGCCGTTGTTGTACTCTTTCACCAGCGTTTGAATTCCTGAAATCCCTATTATCTCGTCAGGATACACGTCCTGGATATATTTCCCGTACCGGTCCATCCACCTGATGGAATCCAGCGTGGTTACATCAGGTGCCGTGATAAGCAGTTCTACCGGGGTCTGCGAGCCGAGAAGATCCGATACCTTGTCCAGGACAACCTTAGCCTGCATGTCAGGAGGAACCATCGAGTCTTCAGTGGTATCGAT
>JAJRBL010000048.1 GCA_028679485.1 Methanospirillum sp.
ACCGATGAATTCACCTCAGCCCTTGAAGAGTGCTGTGTCCTCCTCAGCAAACAGATTGCAAAGGATGGTGAGGGTGCAACAAAGATGATCGAGGTGGTGGTCAGGAATGCAAGGACAGAAAAAGACGCCGACCTGGTAGCCAGGACGGTCGTGGGATCCTCACTCGTCAAAACCGCCATTTACGGTGAAGACCCGAACTGGGGACGTATCATCGCTGCTGCCGGACGTTCAGGTGCAGATATCGACCCGGAGACCATATCCTGCTGGATAGGAAACCGTACCGTACGGGCACAGGTATGCGACCGGGGAACCATCGCTGCGGATCTTTCAGGGGCAAAGGCAGCCCTTTCAGGTGACGAGGTACGCATCGAACTGGACCTCTTCAGCGGGTCAGAAAAGGCCACCGCGTGGGGATGCGACCTGACTGAAAAATATGTCGAGATAAACGGGAAGTATACGACATGAAACGCGAAGACGTTCTCATGGAGGCACTGCCGTACATCCAGAAATTTCATGGCAAAACGATCGTTATAAAACTGGGCGGGCATGCCATGGTCGACACCTGCATCATGGATACGGTAATCCGCGACGTGGTGTTGCTTCAGCTCATCGGGATCAGGTGCGTAATCGTGCACGGGGGAGGGCCCGAGATAACCGAAAAGATGAAAGCGCTGGGTAAAGAACCCCGGTTCGTTGCAGGCCTCAGGATCACCGATGATGATACCCTTGAAGTTGCCCAGATGGTACTGGTGGGCAAGATTAACTCAAAGATCGTCTCGCTCATCTCCCGTGCCGGGGGCCAGGCCGTGGGGATATCTGGTAACGATGCAAACCTCGTGATTGCCAGGAAAATGGACAGGAAGAAGATCCAGGTGGACAACCATGTGGAAGAGGTGGATCTCGGGCACGTGGGAGAGATAGAAGAGATCAGACCTGTTGTCCTGAATACCCTCCTTGAAAACGAATTCATACCGGTTATTGCGCCACTTGCCATCGATCGCCACGGGAACGATCTGAATATCAATGCAGATACGGCAGCAGGGGAGATAGCCATAGCTTTAGGTGCCTACAAATTCATCAGCATGACCGATGTCGAGGGGATCATGGACAGGGACCGGAGAGAGGTCTTCAGGAGAATAACCCCGGCAGAGGCGGAAGGTCTCATCTCATCCGGGGTTGTATCGGAGGGGATGATCCCGAAGGTGCAGGCGGTCCTTCGTTCCCTTGAAGGAGGAGTTCCGTATGCGCATATCATCAACGGGAACCTTGCCCATAATCTCATTCTGGAACTGTTTACCGCAAAGGGAGTAGGAACAATGATTACGGATCGTTCAGATGATGAATAGGGAAGTTATGAAAAGCAAGTACCTTGTTGCCGGAATTACATCGCTGATTCTCCTGGTTTTATTGTTATCGCCAGTGAATGCAGCGGTTTATCTGAAGGACGGCACTGAGATAAGCCAGGATAACGCCTCAGAGGTTATCCTCAAGGATCCAAACACGACTGCAGAGAATTTCACCATCACCTTCTTCTACGATACCCATTGCGGGGCCTGTGAAAAAGCACAGGAGTTCCTTGATCAATACCGGACTGACAACCCGGATGTCGATATCGAGTACCATGATATCTTCAACAACACGGAAAACCGGGCACTGTTCGAGGAGTTTAAGACTTCATATAACCAGGAATACACCTCTGTCCCGGTTGTCTTCATCGGAAATGCAGTACTTGAAGGTGACCAGGCAATCGAGGATAACTTTAAGCCGATTGCTGACTGGTTTAATGAGCAGAAACAGTAATCCCTAAAATTCCTTTTTCTCCCGGCAGACCTGAACCCTGCGGACCCTGCCCCGGGTCATAACCAGGGGAGCATACAGATCGGTTCGGGATATCCCGGCACTACCTGGCGCTATACCCATACCTATTCTCCTTCCTCCCTCCGGCTTGTCTGCATATCCTCGCTCATCCTGATGAGGATTGCGAATATTTCCCTGACAGGAACGGGATCCAACCCCTGTCTCCTGGATTCTTCAGCGACTCCGGAGAGAACGGATTCTGCCCGTTCCGGGATCCGTACCGGTAACCCGTGCCTCTCTTTTTCAAGGGCAATCTGCCGGGCGATATTCATGCGTTCAGCAATTAACCGTACAAGTGTTCTGTCAGTATCTTCGATAGATGAACGGAGCTGATCCAGCGACATACCTGTACATAATCTGCGGAAAATGCGGGTATACATTTCTATCATGGTGACAAACCTCACTGGCATGCATATCTGGGAACAGATACCCCTTCGCGAAAGAAGAGACCTGCTTATCGCATGGCTCGCGCTTTCTGCTGCCTTCACGCTGGTCCTCGTATGGGGTCAGCGTCTCGTCCCCCTGGTTATGGCAGAGCAGTTTATCATCTCGCTCCTTACGGTAGGCGTGGCATTCATCGTTCACGAAATGGCCCATAAATTCACCGCCATGAAATTCGGCTACTGGGCAGAGTTCCAGATGAACAGTATGATGCTGGTTGTTGCCGTCGCCATGGCTGCCCTGGTCGGCATCGTCTTCGCGGCACCCGGGGCCACGGTTATATATGGAAATGCAATATCACGGGAAGAGAACGGAAAAATATCCTTAGCCGGTCCCTTAAGCAATCTTGTCCTGATAATTCCCTTTGCTTTGCTCATGCTTTTTGCACAGAACGTAGATATCAGCATCCTTTTCCTGGTTGGATTTGCAGGAATCAAATTTAATGCCATGATCGCTGCCTTCAACCTCCTCCCGCTCGGACCACTTGACGGGGCCAAAATTCTCCAGTGGAATCCGGTGATATTTGCCGGAATGATCCTTGTTGCATTCGGCGTGTTATACGGATGTCTTTCAGGATTTTTTCTCCCATTTTAACCGGAGGATTATCCCCCTCCCGCGGATTTTATATACCATCGGACTGATTATGACCCATGAAGGTTGTTGCTTTTGTCAGCAGTCCGAGACAGGATGGAAACTCGGAACGCATGGTGCTCCATGTTATGAGAGTCCTCGAAAATGAAGGCA
>JAJRBL010000049.1 GCA_028679485.1 Methanospirillum sp.
GGTTAAACAGGGGGCTTGATAACAATCTCTACTACTGGCGGGATAAGACCGGACATGAAATAGACTGCATCATCGACAGAGCTGGATCAGAAGTTATTCCAGTTGAGATAAAAGCAGGAAGAACCATAGCCAGCGATTATTTTAAAAATATTACCTACTATAATCAGTTCTCGGGTCAGACAGCAGAACGCTCTTTTGTGGTGTACGGAGGGACGGACTGCCAGAAGAGGAGTGCTGGTCAGGTTCTTGGATATTCATCTCTTGAACCGATTTTCGAGTTGCTTTGAGTAGAGATCGGCAGACAGATCTTCACACAGCGGATCGTTTTGTATCAGTTCACCGAGAAGATCAAGATCTATGGTTTCAGTCAGGGTAATCGTACTACAAAACAACCCCGGGTTCTGAGTATCAAAGCAGGTCCGGCATACGGTCTCCCGGATTTACAGATCCACACGCTCCCGTATACGCGAGATTCTCCCTTGACAGTCTCGGGATATACTATTAATATAGTATTGTACCAATAAAATATTGGATGAGTAGTATATCTAACCTGGAAGCTGCCCTATTAGGGCTACTTTCAAGAAAACCAATGTATCCATACGAGATTGAGAAGAACGTTGTGGAACTGGATATGCGATACTGGACAGAGATATCTATCTCTTCCATCTATAAAGTCCTTGAAAGGCTCGAAAAAAAATTCCTTGTTGATGTAAATCTCTCGGTAACTGAGTCAAACAAAGTAAAGAAGACCTATACCCTGACTGAGAAGGGTGCACATGAACTGAAAAACCATATCGTTGAGATCATGTCAGAACTGGAGATCTCCATATACCAGATCGATCTCGCCCTGGCGAACCTTCACCTTCTCACTCCCGCTGAAGTAAACTCGGTTATGACCGCGTATATTGCCTCAATCGATACCCGCCTGGCATGTTATGGTGAACTTGAAACCTATCTCATCGGGCAGGGATGCGGCATAGGAAATGTTCACCTGGCCCGCAGAAGACAGTACCTGATAAAAGCCGAACGGGAATGGGCTCTCCGGTTCCTTGATGACTACCATGCAGTACCTGAATATGCTCCTGAAAATGAACCGGAACAGACCGGATCACCAGGTATGGGGAGATGAGCGAGCCTATCCGGATTGTGGGAGCAAGGGAACACAATCTTAAAAATATCTCATTGTCGGTTCCAAAAAACAGGATTGTCGTGGTGACCGGGGTTTCAGGCAGCGGGAAGAGTTCCCTGGTGTTCGATACCATCAGTGCCGAGGCACGAAGACAACTGATTGAAACATTCGGGACGTTTGAGAGGTCCCGTCTTCCGAAGATCAGCCGGCCGGATGTGGACGAGATCTCGAATCTCTCTCCGGTCATCGTTATCGATCAGAAACGGCCGGGCCAGACACTCAGGTCTACGGTAGGAACCATGACAGAGATCTATACCTATATGAGGCTCCTCTTCTCCCGGTGTGGCGATCCCTTTATCGGAGGCTCGAATCTCTTCTCATTCAATAATGCAGACGGCATGTGTCCTGAATGTTCCGGGCTCGGGCAACTGATGGTCATTGATGAGAAGAGACTTTTCGATGAGAAAAAGTCAGTTGCAGACGGGGCTATTCTGCATTCACAGTACAAGAAGGGTGGGTATTACTGGAATTCCCTGATGAATTCGGGATTATTCGATCCCTATAAACCGGTGTGCGACCTGACCGAAGAAGAACGATACAATCTCCTCTATAAACCGCAGACCATCGTTAAAGGTGAACGATTCGGGGAAGAGTACAACTCCCGGCATGAAGGAGTCGTTTCACGGCTCAAAAAGAGTTACCTCAACAAGGAAGAAAATTCAGACGCATACACGAGATTTTTCAGGTATGAAACCTGTTTGCACTGCAACGGATCCCGGCTCAACGAACGGGCACGAACGGTTCGTGTTCAGGGAAAAACGATACCTGATCTTGTATTTCTGGAACTCCCTGACCTTCTGGAATATCTTGTCAAGGTCGATCACCCGTATGCACAGCCCATAATTGCCAGGATGAAGATGATTATCCATTACCTCATGGATATCGGGGTAGGATATCTCTCCCTGCACAGACCGGTGGCAACCCTTTCAGGTGGGGAGTCGCAGAGAGTGAAGATAGCAAAACAACTGGATTGCACTCTCACAAACCTGGTGTATGTCCTTGACGAACCAAGTATCGGCCTGCATCCGCGTGATATCGGAAACCTGATCCGGATTATGGGTGATCTCCGGGATAAGGAGAACACGGTTCTGGTTGTAGAGCATGATCCGGAGATCATCCAGGCGGGTGACTATATCATCGATATCGGGCCAGGTGCCGGATCTCACGGTGGAGAGGTTCAGTATAGCGGAACCATGAGCGGTCTCTCCACATCAGGTACGCTCACCGCGAGGTACCTGAACCGGGCTGGAGAAGAGAACCGGAACCGGAGAGGACCGAAAGGTCATTTCCTGGTTGAGAATGCCTCACTTCATAACCTGAAGAATATTTCTGTCGATATCCCGAAAGGGGTCCTGGTATGTGTCACCGGAGTTGCAGGATCGGGTAAAAGTTCTCTCATTCACGGAGTGTTCTGCGAACAATACCCTGATGCCATCGTTATCGATCAGAGATCGATAGGAAGATCATCCAGGTCCAATCCCCTGACATATCTTGGTATCTTCGATGCCGTGAGAAAGGAACTCGGCCAGGCAACAGGAACAGATCCCTCCTTTTTCAGTTTCAATTCCAAAGGAGCATGCCCTAAGTGCAAGGGAACGGGAGTCCTCAAGATGGAGATGCATTTCCTCGATGATGTAACTACCGTCTGCGATGCCTGCAATGGTGAGCGGTACAGCCCCGGGGTTCTGTCTCTCTCGTACAAGGGAAAAACGATCTCTGAGATCCTGAAGATAACGGTAGCCGATGCAGTGGATTTTTTTGAAACACCGGAGGTGAAACGAAAACTCCGTGTTCTGGCCGACATCGGGCTTGATTACCTGCAAGTCGGCCAGTCACTGAGTACCTTGTCAGGCGGAGAAGCTCAGCGACTGAAACTGGCAACCGAACTTCACAAAAAAGGAAATACCTACGTGATGGATGAACCGACCACCGGTCTGCATATGGCAGATACCAACCGGTTGCTTATGATTATTCATCACCTGGTAGACCGTGGAAATTCGGTTATCGTGATAGAACATAATCCTGATGTTATCAGGCACGCCGACTGGATCATTGATATGGGTCCGGAAGGAGGAAACAAGGGAGGAGAGATCATTGCAGCCGGAACGCCGGAGACACTGATGGAAGATCCGGGATCTGTTACCGGTGCATTCCTGAAAGCAACATCTATCCGGTATAAGTCAGCGGCTCCCGGTATCCGGGGGGGATTAGTCCATGAATGAGAATATCGTTGATGTTTCGCAGTTTTCCTACTCATATGGTGACCTCAGGGCAGTCCGGGATATCTCATTCCAGGTGAAAAAGGGGGAGATATTCTCATTCCTGGGTCCAAACGGGGCAGGAAAAAGCACGGTTATCAATTCGCTCATAACCCTGCTTCCCCTTCAGAAAGGAACGGTAACAATCGCAGGACATGACCTTGGTTCTGAACAGGCAAAAGTCAGGCAGTCCATCGGCATCGTGTTTCAGCAGATTACTCTTGACAAGGATATGACCGTCAGGGAGACCCTGGAATTTCATGGAAGTATCTATCAGATGCCCGGTGCTGAGAAGAAAAAACGGATAACCGAACTTCTGAACCTTGTCGAACTCTCTGAAAAGACAAATTCGTTGGTCAGTACCCTTTCCGGAGGGATGAAACGCCGGCTCGAGATAGCACGGGGCCTCATGACCAGGCCGAAGGTTCTCTTTCTTGATGAGCCCACGATCGGGCTTGATCCCCAGACCAGGCGGAAAACCTGGGAGTACTTGCGGAGAGTAAACGAGGAGGGAACGACGATCTTTCTGACTACTCATTACATGGATGAAGCGGATCACCTGTCAGACCGGATAGCCCTCATAGATCAGGGACGTATCGTTATCCTGGGAACTCCCGCACAGCTCAAACAGAGTCTGGGAAACGATATCATTTATCTTGAGACCTCAGAAAACGCCCGTACAACCGGCATCCTCATGAACCTGGCAGGAATCAAGAAGATTACCGGTTATGAAGGAAGACTGCTCATCACATCCGAGCATGATGGAACACGTCTGCTTCCCGAGATAATCCGGGAAGTAAACGGGCAGGGTATTGATGTTTGTGCCGTTAATTTAAAGAAACCAAGTATGGATGACGTATTCTTGCACTATACCGGTACGGAGATGAGGGACTGATGGAGACTCCTGGATTTTTCCCGGTATTTATGCGGGATATCAACCGGTACTTCAGGTTCAAGGACCAGCTGTTAACATCGATGCTTCATCCGGTTCTCTGGCTTGCATTATTCGGATTTGCAATGGCCGGAACGTTTGAGCGGATTCTCCAGACAGCCGTTCCTCCGGCCGGCATGATGGTGGTCAACTACCTGACCTACATGACTCCGGGTATGATCACCGCAACGATTCTTTTTGCGAATCTTTATGGGGGTTTTTCGGTCTTCTTCGATA
>JAJRBL010000002.1 GCA_028679485.1 Methanospirillum sp.
ACCGGTGAGAAGACCCGTGAAGAGATACCGGTGAGCCATAATCTGATATCAGAGGTGAAGTATTTGAGGTTGATGGAATGATCCTGCATCCGGATATGATCTCAGATATTTTGTAAGCACCTCACTACCCTGCCTCATATACTTCGTGGTTGCGGAAGTAGCTCATACCCCCAGAGCAGGATCTGCTGGCTTTTTTCTTTTATTTTTCTCATATTCTCCTCTGTATTGTCCTGTCTTTTCTCCTCTCGTTGAGTCCGATTCATGTGAACCCGAATATGGGAGATGAGCACGCAGCCCGTAGCGGGCTTTGCCTGACCCTGACCGACCCACACCCTCTGAAGTTCATATACTTCAAAATAGGATTATATAAAATTTAAAACCGCATTTAAACCAAGAACAGCAGAGTAAATCGAAATACTCATGCCAGATCGAAAACTTACGTTCCAGTATCGGATCCAGATGGACCGAGTCGGATATACCAGGATAGAGAGGCCGATACCATGTGGTTCTGAAAGGATTTGCAGTTCCTGAGGTGAATAATGAAGAACATAAAAACAGAGTATCCCCGCACACCCATTCGTGTTCTTGGCGGAAGCGGAATGATGGCAGGGGAATATTTCCTGTATAAACTTTTGACCACTTGTAACTTTCCCTCACCCGGAGGTTGTTCTCATGAAATCAGGTGATGGTGACCGGGATAGATCCCTGCATCGCATGGAGGTATCCTCTCCGGATAGCCCCTTATACCCGTTGCCTCGCACCAGGAGAACTTACCTGACATTCCGGAGTGAGAGGAATGACAGACAATAGCCACGCAGAACGGTCACTCCCGTTTGAGGTGACAAGACTTCTGGAAACTGCCGGATATCAGAGCGTCCGGATAGCAGGTTCAAGGCGGCCCTTTGATCTCATCGCCTGGAACCGGGAGAATACCCTCTTTCTCGTGGTCAGACGAGCCCGAAAACCCGGTGTCACGGCATATCCTGATATTGTGCACCGGCTGGCTACCCAGGTCAGCAGGCGTTCCATCCCGGGTGTGGTCCAGTTCTGGGTGTATCAGTCAAACACCTGGATACGGTACCGGATCCTGCCAGGCGGAGCAGTCCCCCTTACCGGAGGTGACCTGTGAACACGGTGTTCTCACGGATGCCTGAAGCCGGAGGAGAGATGGAGGCAGTAATCCCGGTCCTGCAGGTAACGCTGCCCAGATTTATCTCCCGGACCGCGATAGAGACCGAGATCGTTGGACATCCTGACCTCTATCCGCGACTGTCCGGGATGTCAGGGACGAGTCGGAAGTCCTTCATTACTTCATTCATGAAGTCCCGTTACCCGCTCTGGGGAAATAGCACAAGCAGGAAGAAGGCCTGTTATGTCTGGATCGTGGAGGCAGCAGATGAGTGAGACTTCAGGCTCCGGAGCCCGGTTGCCGGTCTGTCCCTTCATCTCGGCAGGATCTGTACTGATCAGATGCCTGGGGACCGGATGTGCAGCCTGCAGGACAGTAGTGACCGGTGAGGGAACGATCCGGGTCTGTGCCCTGATTGATCGCGATTTTAGTGACACCTGGGAGGTGTCTGATGGGATCTTCTACTGATCAGCCGGGACCAGTATGCAGGCCGGTTCGGGAGGAGATTCGGGAAACCTGCAATCTTTTGTTTGTTCCCGGTCAGGTAGCCGAAGTCAGGGCTCTTGGCAAATGGATCCCTGCATCAGGCTACTTTGATGATTTTGACCGGCTGGCAGCGTCGGTTACGACGCTTGAGAACAAGGGAGAGTACAGCGGGATATACATCACACTCAACCCGGTAAACCCGGATCTGCTGGCACGACGAGCCAACCGGATAGAGACCAGGCTCGGGAAGCATGATACCACAACCAGCGATACCGATATCCTCTGCAGACGATGGCTTCCCATCGATGTCGATCCTGTCAGGCCTGCCGGTGTGTCGTCTACCGATGCAGAACATGAGGCTGCTCTCATAAAAGCAGTGCAAATCGCCGCGTATCTGGCAGATATCGGATGGCCTGAACCGGTCATGGCAGACTCGGGAAACGGGGCACACCTGCTCTACCGGGTAGATCTCCCGAATGATACCGCTTCCAGGGATCTGATCAAAGGGGTTTTAGAGACGCTGCATCTCCTCTTTTCGGATTCCCAGTGTGAGGTAGACCGGTCGGTCTCCAATGCAGGCAGGATCTGGAAACTGTACGGGACGACATCACGGAAGGGTGACCATATCGCGAGTCGTCCTCACCGGAAGGCAATCATCGACTCTCCGGGAGATCAGATCCCGGTCTGTGCTGACCGGTTATCATCGCTTGCAGGAATGTTTCCCGCAGAGCAGCCTGCTCCGACGTTCAGGGACCGGCGACGTGGGGAACCAATAGTTCTGCGGGACTGGCTGGGATCGCACGGGATCGGGTTTATAGAAAAGCCATACCTGGGTGGCTCGATCTTTGTGCTTGATGCCTGTCCGTTCTCGTCTGATCATCAGGACGGGGCATATGCGATCCAGTTCGCGAACGGTGCGATCTTTGCAGGCTGTCATCATAACTCATGCGGTAGCGGTTCGCAACGATGGTCTGAATTGCGTGAGATGTTTGAGGGGACCGTAGAAGAACGGCTCAGACGGATGAACCGGAGATCACGGGAAGAGGAAGAGATAGAGGGAAACCAACACGGGAATCAGGCCAGGAACCCAGAGAAGATCCAAAAAGAGCAGATCCCAACCGGGAGGATCCCAACAGATACACCTGATGAGAGACCCGGGAAGCAGTATGACGCCGGAGACGAGGTCAGCAGGGAGACGCTCCGCATTCTCCAGGAAGACAGTCCGCTCCGGCATATGCTGGATACCTTCGGGCTTGACCATATCGGGGATCCGGTGGTTGCCGAGTGTCTGGTGATGTCGCTTGCATCACGGCTTGTGATCAATGCGAAAGGGCTGCATGTCTCAGTTACCGGAGAATCTGGGAAAGGTAAATCGCATACTTTTGACACGATGATGCAGCAGGTTCCCGAGGAACTGCGGCTCGAAGGCCGGATGAGTGATAAGGCCCTGTTTTACATCAAAGGAATGCGGCCGGGTTCGGTGATTGCCCTTGATGATGTCTCGCTCTCGGACGCGATGCAGGAGGTGTTAAAGGGGGTTACCACCTCGTTCAAAAAGCCGTTTACCTACCGGACGGTGGACAAGGATCGTGGCGGAAAGACCTGTGTCATTCCCGAGCGGTGTGTCTGGTGGGTTGCAAAGGTAGACGGGACTGGCGACGATCAGGTCTGGAACCGTATGCTCACCTGCTGGATTGACGATTCTGTTGAGCAGGATGCTCTTGTTCTGTCACGAATGTTGTCAGAAGCAACGGTGATTCCCGGGTGTGGTACCGGGGCACGACCTGAAGTTATCGTATGTCAGGAGATGTGGCGAATGCTCAGGGATGTCTGGGTCGTGGTTCCGTTTGCCGAGCGGATCAGATTCTCTTCCTCGCTGAACCGGCGTAATCCTGATATGCTCCTTGATCTGGTGAAGGCTCATGCGGTGCTGATGCAGTTTCAGCGTGAGCGGAACGTGTCCGGGGATATGACGGTTATCACCGCGACAGAGGAAGATTTCAGGGAGGCTGCCCGGCTGTATAGTTCCCTGAACGGAACAAGCGGCGGGCAGGAGACGAAGCTGACCAAGCGAGAGTATGAGCTGGTTGAAACGATTCGGCTTCATGGTCATGGTGAGATCACCATAGGAGCGATGCAGCACCTGACCGGGCTGTCCCAGTCGGTGGTATACAAGATGATTCACGGGTCTACGACCCGGGGTACCCATTATTCAGGGCTCTTGGAGAAGTGTCCGGCTCTGACGTTTTGCGAGCGGACACTTGTATCTAACGAGAACGGGACGACTACTGCATACCGGCGTGAACGTGCATTTGCCTGGGATGATGAGGTATACCATATATGGGCTGGTGACGGCAGATGCTGGCTCGATCCTCATGATCTCCATGCTCGTTATGATCCCCATGATAATGATCCCCATGATTTTCATGATGTACCTGATGATCCGGCTCACTCCAATGAACCTGAAGATCCTGGTGAACCCGATCATGAACCTTCAGATGCCCGTAGCGGTATAGCGGTAAGTAGCGGTAGTTCAGCGGTAATTACCGCTACGAAAAAGAAGGAGAATTGCGGGTCAGAAGAAGAAAAAGAAGATAATTCTAAGTATAATAATTCTCATAGCGGTAAGAGCGAATGTATGCAGCAGGGGATCTGCGATCCTTAGTATGCATGTACACGTGTTCATGATCTGCAGATTTCCGCTACGAGTGATCGTGACCTGCCATCTGAAACAGATAATGAGCCTGTTATCGATTCTGAACAATTAAACGGTAGCGGTAAATTCCGCTACATTACCGCTGCCAGGGGTAATTTACCGCTACGGGGAGATCCTGCCGCTACCGATACCAAAGCCATGTCGATCCGGTCAGCGGATTATACTCCTATTGATCGGGGATTTGATTCAGGTCCGTGTGCCTGTTGTGGTACAAAATGGGTAAACTATCAGGAGCGGATGACTCATGCCAGGCTGGCAGGTCCTCCCCGGTCGAATCTGAAGATCTGCTCGAAGTGCTATGAGGCAGCGAAGCGGGCCGAGGCTGCATCGTTCAGGATGCTTCCGGGAATGGTGAATCCTGCTTTGATGACCCGGATATCTGCGGATCTCGGGAAGTGCCGGCTGTGTAATACGCAACGGGCGGTATGGAAGGATCCAGGGTCCGGGATTGCTATTTGTGAGACCTGTTATCAGCATCTTTCTCAGGATGAGGGAGCGAGAGGCGGAGTGTCGGGCGACGGAGGTTTCTGATGAGATACGAGCGATACGAGTCAGAGATCCTCTCTGCGTTTGCTGCCGTACGAGGGAATGATTCGATTGTGGCCCGGTGGCGTATGGAGGAGGAGATTACGGCTCATCCTGATCGGTATCCCGCTCTTGCAGCACTGAGCCGGATCAGTATCAGGCGGGGGATATTTCAGGTACTTTCCAGGCAGCAGGATATCAGGATGCTCGCACCGACAAAGCGGGTCTTTGTGGTGGTGTCGTGATGTACGTGAAAGTTGGAAGGCTGAAACCGGATCAGGTTCGGAACTGTATCAGGGTTATCATCGACGGGCCGGGTGAGATTGGAACGATCTCCCGGGAAGTGGCAGATCATGTGCTGCACAGGGGATCCGGGGAGATCCTGCCTGATGGAAGCGTTGAATCGTCTGATTCTGGGAACGGATTTGTGATAGAGATCCCGTCTGAAGACGGGGGACGGTTTGTAGCGGTATCACGGCAGGTATGGAATATGCTCCATAGCTGGCCGGTGAAGAAGGCAGCGGTGTTTGAGGAACGGTAGGTGAGGGCCGGGCTGCGGATGTGATGTCGGGTTTAGAATGATACATGAGCATATGATATTCAGGTGAATCTGATCGAATGGGTACGATGGTCATGCTTATACACATACCAGCCGGGATATACGTAAAAGATAACCGGGTTCGTGGTCCATATTCTTCATTGCACGTATCGGTCAGATTCCCGCTTATAACCAGTACTAATCCGGGGGTACCGTATTATTAATGTAAACATATTCCCACCTCTTTCCAACCCGGAGAATGCTGAGTTGAGAATCGTATTCATCACGGCAATTGCTGCATTTATTACGGCTTTTGATATTAGTGCGATGAATATTGTCCTTCCGGTTCTTTCAAATTCGATGAATATTTCAACCGGGGACGCTTCATTATCGATAACGGTATACTTTCTTGTTCTTTCGGGTTTAATCCTTTCATTGGGCCGTATTTCTGATTTTGTCGGGTTTAAAAAGATTTTTTTGTATGGATTCGGGATCTTTGCGATAGGATCGATCTTATGTGGTTTTTCTTTCAGTATTCATTCGCTGATCGTATTCAGGATTATTCAGGCAGTTGGCGGAGCCATGTTTACTGCCGTTGGTCCGGCAATTATCACGACATCCATCTCTAAAAACAGACGGGGAGAGTCCCTCGGGATCCAGGTTTCCATGAGTGCCCTGGGATTTGCCATGGGTCCTGGGATGGGAGGATTGTGTTCTGATTATTTGGGATGGAGATGGATCTTTTTATTCAATGTTCCGATTGCATTGTTTGGGATATACTATGGAAGCAGGTACCTGCCCGGTAATGTTCTGAAACCGGATCTACCACATCTGGATGTTGTCGGGATGTCTGCAAGTTTTCTCGGTATCACTTCTATCCTGCTTGGATTCTCTTTATATCAGGTTCCGGGAACCCCGGATGCTGTTCTTCTCTTTTGTTTTCTGGTCGGACTCATATCGCTTCTTGTATTTGGCATATCTGAAAAAAGGGCTCGTATTCCCTTGATATCGCCCGGGATTTTTCGAAACCGGAATTTTTCACTGGGGGTACTTTCCTGTTTTATCGTGATGGCCTTGTTTTCAGGTGTTACCTATCTTCTTCCGTATTACCTGATCGGATTTCATAAATTAGATCCTACTCTGTCCGGAATGATTATGACCGCTCCTGCGGTGATGTCCATTATTATTGCTCCCATTTCGGGCTGGCTTTCTGATATGAAAGGGAGCAGGGTGGTATCTGCAGGGTGTATGCTCATTACCATCATCGCTTTTTTCCTTTTCAGTACTTTTAACGACAGTACGAGTGTTTTGGTTATTGTTCTCTATGTTATTATCATGAGATTTTCCACAACTGCATTTTATGGTCCGAATGGAAGGTTGATCATGTCATCATGTCCTCAGGGTGCTGAAGGAAATGCATCCGGTATTATGATGATGGTACGCTATACGGGTATGTGTGCTGGCATAGCCCTGTTTCAGACAATTTTTGCAGTGCGGATGTATATCGAAGGGGTTCCGCGTGATGGAACACCGCTGGTGGGAAGGATAACTCATGCGATGTCCCTGATGGGATATCAGGCAGTTTTTCTTGTCGCGATGCTGTTTGCTGTTCTTACCCTGATTCTTGTGCTGCAGACCCGGAATGATACCACGTAAAGAAAAATGTCGGTGTATGGTGCGTGTTGCATGTTTGCTATCAGGAGTTCCCTTCCGCGACTCTCTGATCCCTCCTCTCCTGCCTTTACGATACCATGACCCTAATACCCCCTTTCCGGAGAGTTGCAACCGGTTGCAACATTATAAACCGATGGCCCGGTGATTTACTCT
>JAJRBL010000050.1 GCA_028679485.1 Methanospirillum sp.
CGGATTCAATTTGATCCGTACGGCTTTCTCCCGTTTCTCCTGGCTGGGCATGATAAAAGTCCTGCCCATATACCGGTTCTTGATCAGGCATTCCATGAAGGGAATTGCTGATCGTTCTGAAAACCCAACGGCATAGGCCGTTCCCGAATCCGGGACCGTACATACCGCATCAGCCGTGATCGGCTCCTCCTCGTATATCCTTGCCCCAATCTTACGTCGCACGTCGTACACGAGGGAACCATCGATACGTGAATCCGCGCGGGCAAAGTAGATGTATTCAAAGACACAATGACCTTTCCGGGACGCATTTGCTATCTGTTTGAACCGGATCTCCTTTCCCCTGATATGGATCATCTCACCGGGAAACACATCGCGCTTTAATTTTCCGCCCAGTGCATCTATCGCAACACTCTCGGATGCAACGATGTAGCCGGTCTCCATATGCCCGATACAGAGAGGTCTGATACCATGGGGATCACGGAAGGCATAGAGGTCCCCGTCACACAGCATTACGACAGAATATGAACCTTTCAGACAGGCCATGCATTTTTTCACTGCATCTTCAATGGTACCCCCTTTCCTGATGGATTCCGTGATTATCTTCGAGATTATCTCGGTGTCTGAGGTGGACCAGAAGATCTGCCCGCGGTCCTCGAACTGGGTTCTCAGTTCCCGGTAGTTTACCAGGTTCCCATTATGCGCTATTGCAATAACATGTCCGCGAAATGTAAAAAGAAACGGCTGGATATTCTCCGGGCGGTTCTCCCCGGTAGTAGGATACCGGACATGCCCGATTCCCGTCTTGCCCACCAGGGAAGAGAGGATCTGTTCGCTGAATACCTCGGAGACCAGCCCGTTGTCCTTGAACTTGCATAGCCCGGAACCGTTGAATGTGGCTATACCTGCGCTCTCCTGGCCGCGATGCTGAAGAGCGTATAACGCATAATAAAGAGAAAAAGAAACGTCGGCCGAACTACTGATGCCAACGATTCCGCACATAATTAATGAGTTGCGATTTTTGGCCTTTTTGTAATCCAGCCGTAAGAACGCATGCGGGTGGAGCGGCCAAATCCACATGATGAACAGATTTTATGCCGCTTGTGATAGGACATCCGGCCGCAGCGCCTGCAGGTCAGATGGGTCTGGGTCTGTCGCTTACCTCTTGAAGGTGTTCCTTTAGTCATGTTATGTTACCTCTTATTGGGGATTCGGGGAGATATAAATGACATTATCGCCGCGGATAATCAGGGTACCAATACTCTGTGCCTTACCGTCAATAATCTCCTCCGCCTTATCAAGAACAAGGTTCATGTGAACATCGTATCCCTGGAGAACTCCTTTGATTTCCCTTCCGCCTTTAAGGGATATCATTACAGGTTGCCGGTTCAGGACCTGATCTAAAATATCCATAGGTCTTTTCGTCATATCAATACCCTGCACTACTCGAAATGAGTGAATAAATTGTGCATGGATTTGCCTTAAACATTACCTGTCCGGATGTCGTTCTCAGGGTCGCATCGTTTATGAGAGTACAGGGACGATTGTATACAGAATATGGGTAAACTGACTTCAAAAAGAAGGCATTCAATACGGAAATCCCAGATCAGTGAGATCATAAACCGGCTCAGGGAAGAGATCGGAGAAGGGGCTGATCAGTTCACGGGAAAGATGATCGAGGTCATCGAGACCAACCAGGATCTCCAGCTCTACCTGGTGGACAAAGAACCTTTTATCATCGAAAAGGATGGAATCCTGTTCCCCAGCCTCCGTGGCGCTCTTACCAGGCCATTTCCCCAGCGCAGGATCGTCGTTGACATGGGTGCGATCTCGTTCGTCGTGAACGGGGCGGATATCATGCGGCCTGGGGTGGTAGATGCTTCTCCCGATGTACTTGCAGGAAAACCCGTACAAATCGTCGATGAGCGCCATGGGAAAACATTGGCGCTTGGAATCGCCTTATTTGATTCAGAAGAACTCCTCGCGCAGGATAAGGGAAAAGTTGCCAGAACATGGCATCACGTCGGTGATGATATCTGGAACCTCGAGTTCTGAAACGTGAAAGAAGGCCTTTCAGGCCTGAAAAACCAGTATCTTTATTACAACTGACAGAAAAGGTTCTTATATGGGACTTCGCGACCTTTTCTTCGGAAGCAAAGATACCTCCTCCCCGGACGAATATAAGGATTTGACCCTGAAGGACTACGAGCTGAGTGAAAGCCCTGCCCTTCTTGTCAAGGTCGCAACGGTAACCGGTCTGCGGGAGAGTCAGATCGTAAAGGATCAGGTCTATGACGGAAATGTAGTAATTGTCGACATTAACCGGCTTAAAATGGATAAGATCAACTACGAACGGGTAATGAAAGACTTTTACCAGGTAGCCAGGGATGTGGACGGAGACATCGTGGGACTAGGTGACCAGCAATACGTGATCATCACCCCCCGGAATGTCAAGATCTCGCGTGACCGCATAGGTGGCGGGGCCTGAACTTGAAACAGGAGGTCAGTGGTTCCTGTCCGGCCTGCGGAGAGGAGGTCGACTGGCTGTATACCACTGAAAACATACCTTATTTTGCAGATATTCTCATAATTACCTGTTCCTGCCCGGTCTGTGGATACCGGTTCTCGGATGTGCAGAATATCAGTACAAACGAGCCGGTCAGGTACAGGTTCACCGTATCGGGAGAAGAGGATCTCTCTGTCCGCGTGGTGAGAAGCGGAACTGCCACCATCACGATCCCGGAGTTCGGTGTCGAGATAGCACCGGGACCTGCCTGCGAAGGGTTCGTCTCAAACGTTGAGGGGATATTATGCAGGATAGAGCATGTTCTGGAGAGCGTGATCATCGATGGTGACGATACCCAGAGAAGAAATGCAATCTCGCTGAAGGAGAAGATGGCAGATCTCAGGGAAGGGCACGGCATTATCACCATCATCATCGGGGATCCCGAGGGAAACTCGTTGATTGATTCTGAACGGGCAATAAAAGAAGAGTATCAGGAGACGGATTAAAAGAGTTTTTTTCCGCGAAGGGTAATCGACGGATCCTTCGTGACGTGCCCGACCACCCGGGCATCGGGGAAGTATCTCCTGACGACAGGAAGTCCTTCTTCCGGAAGGATACAGACATATCCCATCCCCATGTTGAAGGTTTTGTACATCTCCTTCCCGGATATACCGCCGGCATTCGCAATCCAGGAGAATATCTCCTGCTCTGGAAGGGGATCTTCGATTGCATACCCGTAACTGCCGAGCCGCCGGAGGTTCAAAAGCCCGCCACCGGTGATGTGGCACATGCCATGAACACGGATTTCCCTGCACAGCGGTATGATCTCTGCATAGATCCGCGTTGGTTTCAGCAGCGCTTCCCCGAGAGTCTCTCCCGAGGAGAGCTTTTCCCGGTACGATCCCGTTGTCTCCACCATTCTCCTGGCAAGGGTCAGGCCGTTGCTATGGACTCCCGAAGACGGTATCCCGATTATGCAGTCGCCGGGGACGATATCAGAACCGGTGATCACCTTGTCTTTCTCCTGGATACCAAGACAGGCACCGGCAAGATCAAGCCCGGTGACCAGCCCTTTCAGGGTTGCGGTCTCTCCCCCGAGGATCGAGATGTTCGCAAGCCTGGCGCCTTCATTCAGTCCTTTTCCAATCTGCCTCATCTGCTCTGTGGAGAGGGAAGATGTCGCGACATAATCCACGAAGGCCACCGGTTCGATATTCATGACGTAGAGGTCATTTACATTCATCGCGATGCAGTCAATTCCAACGGTTTTCCAGTCGGAAAGGAGATCGGCAACGAGCATCTTTGTCCCTACGCCATCTACCGCCATGGCAAGCACATGCCTGCCGAATGATACGAAACCGGCAAAATGGCCTATTTCGGAACTCATCCCGTAATCCCCTGCCCTTCGAAAGGTTAACTCAGATACCAGCGCTTTTACCGCGGCAGTCTCGAGATCGATATCAACTCCGGCATCCCGGTATGCATCCTGTTCCATCAGCACAACTCCTGTTTCGTAAGTTCGAACTCCTGGTGGAGGACATGAACCGCGCGAGGACCATCCTCCTGGCGCACAACAAAGGAGATATTGACTTCAGATGAACCCTGGGAGATCATCATGACGTTAATACCAGCTTTTCCGAGCGCAGAAAAGGTTCTGCCTGCAGTGCCTGCCATACCGGCCATACCGGAACCCACGACAGCAACTGCACAGACATCCTCGTTCGCGGCGATATCCCTGAAGACACAACGCTCTTTAAGCGGCTGAAGGGCTTCCATCGCTGTTCTCACCTGGTGGGCTTCGATGATCAGGGAGATATTGGCCTCGGACGAGCCCTGGGAGATCATCATGACATTAATCTGGTGTTCTGCAAGCAGCGAAAAGATATGCCTCGCAACACCCGGTCTCCCGACCATCTGCGCACCGGTGATCGTGATCGCGGCTACCTTGTCGATGTAGGTGATCGCCTTGACGACACGGGACTCCTTAAGCTCCCCGCCCTCGATAACCGTTCCCGGAAACTCCGGATTAAAGGTATTCTTGACCCGGACCGGGATTCCCTTCTGCATGGCGGGTTCGATGGAACGTGAATGCATAACCTTTGCACCAAAATACGAGAGTTCCATCACTTCGATATATGAGATCCGGGGAATAACCCGGGCCTCGGGAACCAGCCTCGGATCAGTGGTCATAATCCCGTCCACGTCAGTCCATATCCAGATCTCATCTGCCTGAAGGGCAGCCCCGATAATGGTTGCCGAGTAGTCGGAACCTGATCTTCCCAGGGTCGTAACCACCCCTTTCTCGGTGCATCCCATGAACCCGGTGATCACCGGGACCGAATGATCGAGGATCGGTTCCAGGCGCGCCCTGATGCGTGCCTCCCCTGCGGGAAGGGCTATGGCATCACCGTGATTTGCCGTCGTGGTAATGCCTGCCTCGCAGCCGTCAAGAACCATGGACGGGATCCCTCTTTGCCGGAGTGCCGCGCTGATAACCGGTGCGTTCAGCCGTTCACCAAATGATATGATGTAATCGCGGGATCTGACGGTCAGTTCACGGAGATGATACACGGCATAGAGAAAATCACGCAGATTCTCGATACGGCGGGTGATGATCTCGCTTGTCTCCTCGCAGAAGTCAGGTGCCACTTCACGAAGCGTGGCCAGGTGACCGTCCAGCAGATACGAAACCAGTTCCGCAACCTCATCTGCGTCACGCGAGGTAACCATCCCTTCTGCACAGGTAATAAGCCGGTCGGTAACTCCACGCTTGGCAGAAACAACCACAAGCAGGCGATCCTGGAGTGAATATCTCCCGTATACAATATCAACGGCCCTTCTGACTGATTCAGCATTCTGAACAGAAGTGCCTCCAAACTTCATGATGAGCTTCATGCAGCCGCAACTCTCCGATACTATGTGATGTTTTCTCTCAAAATGACTGCTGAATCATATTCCGGCATCCGGAAGGGAGTTCGGATCAAAACTTCAAAGATGTTCTGGCTGTGACGTGTATACAATGCAGATACAGGAGATTATCAGGTCCCATGTCCTGGTCATCGGGAGTGGAGGAGCAGGAGTCCGGGCTGCGATAGAGGCCTCCGGATCCGGAACCTGTGTTCTTGTCTCCAAGACGATCGTCGGAAAAGGCGGATGCACGATCATGGCCGAGGGCGGATTCAATGCCGTGATGAACAGCGCGGACAATATCTCCGATCACTTTGCCGATACCCTGCGGGGAGGGGCATATCTGAATGATTCCAACCTTGTACGGGTACTCACGGAAGAAGCCCCCGGAAGAATGCAGGATCTCATCTCCTGGGGCGCCGTGTTTGATGTCACCGATACCTGCACGGTCTGCCAGCGCCCCTTCGGAGGACAGTGTTTTCCCCGTACCTGTTACGCAGGCGACAGGACCGGGCATGAGATGATGATCACCCTCATGGAAAGGCTCTCACAAACGACGGTACAGGTCTTCCATGAGATCACTGCCTTTGAACTGGTTGTCAGCTGCGGAAGGGTCACCGGAATGCTGGGGCTCGACCGCAACGGGAAGTTCTACCTCTTCCTTGCCGATGCAACGATCCTGGCAACCGGCGGAGGAACACGGGTATATGACATATCCACCAACTCCATGAGCGGCTCGGGTGACGGGTATGCCCTCGGATGGCGGGCAGGTGCTGAACTTATCGACATGGAACAGGTTCAGTTCCACCCGACCGGGGCAGTATTTCCCTGGGATGCACGTGGACGGCTGGTTACCGAGGCAGTCAGGGGCGAAGGAGGCATTCTGAAAAACTCTCTTGGAGAGCGGTTCATGTCACGGTACGATCCGGTAAAGATGGAACTTTCAACCAGGGATGTTGTTGCACGCGCCTGTGCAACCGAGATTCAGGAAGGGAGAGGTACACCGCACGGGGGAGTATGGCTTGATGTATCCCATCTCCCGGCCAGACAGATAGAAGAGCGTCTTCCGGTCATGCTGGAACAGTTCCTGAAATACGGGGTTGACATCAGGACTGAACCGATGGAGGTCGCGCCAACCGCCCACCATATCATGGGAGGCCTCCGGATCGATACCTTCTGCCAGACC
>JAJRBL010000051.1 GCA_028679485.1 Methanospirillum sp.
ACCGGAATGGATGGGTGAATTCTTCAAAACTACTTCGAATCCGAAGGGCCATGGATTCAACCGGTCTGATGCAGCAGCAGGAATCGCCTATTATTCCTTCGAACCGAAGTCTGATGTGCCGATCAAAGTCATCGTTCTCGATGATACCCAAGCGTCGACCGACGCTAATGCCGGCGGGTATGGGCACGGTTCCCTTGATAATGTGCAGTTTGACTGGCTGGTCAATGAACTTGATCAGGGCCAGGCTGAAGGGAAACTGATGATCATCGCTGCACATATACCAATTGGAGTGGAAGGCAGTGGTTCTTCACTTGATGAATATATGGCCTGGAGTTCGGTCGCTGAGGTATCCGAGCAGCAGCTCCTTGATAAACTCCATGAATATCCAAATCTTATTCTGTGGGTATCGGGGCATCGCCACTTTAATACCATCACTCCCCAGGTGTCACCAGATCCTGAACATCCCGAACTCGGTTTCTGGGAGGTTGAGACCTCATCATTACGTGACTTCCCTCAGCAGTTCCGGACGTTCGACATCGTCCGAAACAGCGACAATACGATCTCGATATTTGCAACCGATGTTGATCCGGCAGTAAAAGAGGGAACGATAGCAGCACAGTCACGTTCGTATGGAGTGGCAGCAATGCAGATATTCAACAATTCGCTCCCGTATTCACCGAGTTGCTCGTATAATGCAGAACTGGTCAAACCATTAAGTCCTGACATGCAGGAAAAAATCCAGGATTACGGCACCCCCGTGAATACGTAATCTTCCTCTTTTTTCCATCATTGAGAATAATTAGCCGGTCATTACGACTTATGAGACTCAAAAAAATCGTTAATTTTGGAGGTATTATCTCCGGCCTGTTCCTGTTTCTCCTGGTATCTCTGGAAAATAGTGCAATGTACTCCTTCATTGATATCGGTTTAATGTGATAATTCAGAACACATTCGCAGGATATTTCTTTGGATTGATTATCGGTGCCTCTTGATGATGATCAAACGGCATTGCATTGACAAACCCAGGGCCTGATTTCTTAGGAATTAAAATTGATAATGACAGATAACGTAATGAAAAGGCAACAGAGGCAGGTTTTGGTGATCATATGAAGTGGACAAAAATTGAAGTCAGGACAGGTTCGAGGACTGAGTTCATCGATATTACGAACAGGATCTCTGAAGAACTGGCGAGAGCGGGTGTACAAAACGGGATCTGCTCTGTGTACATGCCGCATACGACGGCCGGCCTGACTATCAACGAGAATGCAGATCCTGACGTAGTACGGGATATCCTTGCCGGTCTCGCCCGTCTCGTGGCGGCGGCCGGAGATTTTAGGCATGCTGAAGGGAATTCTGATGCCCACATCAAGGCATCGCTGATGGGATTTTCTCTTACAGTGCCGGTTATCGATGGTTGTCTGGCACTTGGTACCTGGCAGTCCCTCTACTTCTGCGAGTTCGATGGTCCCAGGAACCGGCAGGTACTGGTGGGTATCAGTGAGCAGGCAGGATAGTGCATTCTGCCGGGGATAGTACCGGGAAGATAGTATCAGATCTCCAGAGTGCGTATCATATATATTAAGGAGATTTTGAGTAATGTACCGGTATGATGGTGGGAAAGATAGATGAACAGGGCAATTCATATATTCAGGAGAGAAATCCTGTCTTCACGGGTTGGCTGCAGGATACGAAACCGGGAGGGATGATGACATCAGCAGTACAAACGAAGAATATCTCTTCCACTCTTCATCTGCTCGCTGAATGTTGTAAAGGAGCGGTATCACGTCGACAAGCTGGCCCTCTTCGGTTCCCATGCCCGGGGTGATGCCAGAGAGAACAGCGATACCGGTATCCTGGTGGATTTTTCTCCTGGGGCAGATCTCAAGAGCCTCTCCGGTCTGAAACTCTCCTTTGAGGATGTATCTGGCAGGCCAGTTGATGCCCTCGCAGACGGTCAATCCGTGAGGAACTCAGGGAAGCAATCCTTGCAGATGCGATTGATATATGAGAAACCGGGTCCTCTATCTCCATGATATCAACGAAGCCATTTCAACGATAAATGAATTTATCGTAAGGGATGACTCTCGAAGAATTTTCACGGGATAAGAAGACCATGAGTGCAGTCAGGGATCAGATCATGATCATCGGGGAAGCGGTTAACCACCTTCCGGAAGAACTTCTCTCCGGGTATCCGGAGGTTCCTGGAAAGAGATTATCGGGATGCGGAATGTTCTGATCCACTCTTATTTCCGGACCGATCCGGAATTATTGTTCCGGGTTGCCACCGAGCGGCTTGCATCTCTTTCTCCGGTCATAGCCAGGATGATCAAGAAGTATCCCCTCTGATAACGAAGGTTACACACCCTGCTTATTGATTTCCCCCGTTTTTCCGATGATTCGGTTGAGGGATTTTCATTTTGTCAGTTATTCGATTGATTCATGGTTACTTGATAGCATCTCGTGAACATCCTTACGGCTGCACCAGATGAATCTGCTCGAGAACCAGCCGCCAAAGCCGGTTCCGCTGAAATACAGGAACGGGCGTGCGGTATTATGTCTTTGATACAGGATGTAATGGAATATCTAGGAGAGAAAAGCGATTAAATTATTACCCTCCCTGGATTGACTCCGGTGGAATCATTTGAGGTACTGCCGGGTTGTTACAGGACCTGGTGATCGTATCCTCACTTATTATTTAGTGGCCATCCAATTATCAGTTATCGAGATGGATATAGAACTATGAATCATGGGTGATAGGGTTCGTTCCCATCAAATTGAATAATCTCGAAATGGTAGAAAAATTTCCTCAAATATTGGATAAAGAACGCTGATAACATTTAACTCATTGTTTCTCAATCGCTGCGTCTCCTAATTCCTTAATTACTTTTTCGAAATTTACGATATTGTATATTTTTTTTCTTTTATCTGAAGAATCTCTTTGTTTTTCCATCCATCCTGCCTCAATTAATTTTGAAAGAATCTGTCCAGTGTACCTCTCATTTTTTTTAAGAGTTCTTACTGCATCATCAAATGTAAATTCAT
>JAJRBL010000052.1 GCA_028679485.1 Methanospirillum sp.
AATTTCAATATATACATTATTTCCTGACAACCTGGATTTAATTCCATGAAATGCCGTGTATTCATCGAAAAATTCGGCAAGATCCTGGAGGATAAGAAACTGGAAAGACTCATCGATCGTCCGGTCCAGAAGATCCTGGAATGATGATGCGATGATATGATACCCTGATAAGAAGAGCAATGTTCCGATGATGAGCGATGAAACCGGGTCCAGGAGCCATGACCACCAGTATTCATGGAATACCAGGGAGCATACCAGGGTTCCCAGGACGAGTCCGTCAGAGACTGCCTTAATCCTGAAAAGTCTCCATTGTGACTCCATGATGGGTGAGGCTTCTGTCTTCGCCACCTGGTGACTCTTCAGCCACTGCCGGGTGGTAGCACAGAGTGATACCACGTACAGGGCGATACCCAGAAGTGTTCCTTCGGGATTGACCTGCTGGGGAACCAGGATCCTCTCGATACCTGAGTAAAAAACAAGGGCAAGAGAGATGAACATGACAATACCGGTGACAAATCCGGTAAAGGTCTCAAACTTCCCAAGACCATAGTCATATGAGCTGGAACTTCCTTTCGAGAGTTTCCGCAGAACCATCCAGGCCATGAAGGTGGCAAGGATCTCGTTGCCGTCCTTTACCACATCGGCAAACATGGTGACGGATCCTGATAACAGAACGGCTATGAGGTTCGGGATCCAGATCAGGAATGCGATGACTAAACTGTGAAAAACGGTTTTTTCTTTCGCTGCAGGGATAATCTGTTCTGATGAAGGATTATTACTCATTTTTCAGGTAGATACTATACTTTTCGAGGTCCGGCCATGTAACCCTTCGGATTTGGCATCTGCTATGCCGGAACCTGCCGTTCAAACCGGAGACTGAACCTGAATGGACACCCGTCAGGTTTTTGCTGAAATATCTGTTCATTCTGATGGCAGTCGTACCCTGAGCAGGGGCCAGATCAACAGAACCGGCATGGTCCCGATACTCACGAGAAGCCATTGCAGAAGATTGAGGGGGACTGTCCCGAAGAGCGTTCCCCCGTACTGGACGATGAGGATCTGGATGACAACGATAAGTCCCATTATCCCGAAAAAGACCGGGTTTCCCCTGAATAATGGAGGCATGACCCCGTTAATTCCCCTGCAGTTAAACCCGTTCCATACCTGTGCAATCACGAAAGCTGAAAAGAAGGCTGTTGCCTGTTCCTGCGGGGTTTCCATGAACGGGAGGCCGATAATGAGGCCGGCTATCCCGGCCACGATGTAAATGCCGGTAGTAACCAGGATTGCCCTGGTCATGTACGGGGTTATCACCGAGGCGGTTTTAGGAATCGGCTTTCTGCCCATGAGTGCAGGATGGGGTGCTTCCGAACAGAGGGCAAGTGCTGCCAGTGAATCCATGATGATGTTGATCCAGAGCAGCTGGATGATGGTAAACGGTGGAGAGAGCCCGAGAAGTGGAGCGATGAACGTCAGGATGGCAGCAGCAATATTGATAGTCAGCTGAAAGACCAGAAACCGCTGGATATTCTCGAAAAGTGCCCTTCCCCACCAGACTGCACTTTTAATCGTCAGGAACGAGTCATCGAGAAGGATGATGTCGCTCGCCTCCCTGGCTACTTCTGTGCCGGCAACTCCCATGGCAAAACCCACATCGGCGTTCCGAAGGGCAGGGGCATCATTTGTTCCGTCGCCTGTCACTGCCACGACTTCCCCGTCTGCCTGAAGGGCCTTTACCATCAGGAGCTTGTCATGTGGCTCTGATCTGGCAAGAACCTGGATATCCGGAGCGAGCTCCCGGCGCCTCTCCTCAGACAGGTTCCTGAATTCAGGCCCGGTCATGATGATTCCTGATGTAAGAATCGCTGTCTCCCTCGCAATGGCAGCGGCGGTGTCAGGACTGTCACCGGTCACCATTTTGACCGATATCCCCGCATTATTACAGGTTTTTACCGCTTCAGTCACGTCGGGCCTGACCTCATCACGAATTCCCACGTACCCGTCCCAGGTAAGGTGTTCCGGTTTGGTTTCGCAGGCTTCAAGTTCTCCGTGGGCGAAGGCGAGTGTCCGCATTGCCCTTCCGGCCAGTTTATGCAGGTGGCTCATATCGGGCACAGAAGCACACATGGCACCGATAATCTCGGGTGCCCCTTTTACCAGGATAAAACGCCGGTTCTCGTACCTCACGATCGTGGCCATCTGTTTTTTCTTCGAATTAAAGAAATCCTGGTGTTCTATACTCCAGGTTTTCCTGATGTCAGGATAGGAGATACCTGACCGGTGGATCCACCTGAGAAGGGCAGCTTCAGTGGAGTTCCCGACCGTATTCATCCTTCCTTCCCGGTGATCCAGCTCTGCGGTACTGTTTACCGTAGCATTCAGGGTAATCCATTCCGCGGGAGTGGACGGGAGATCCGGTGCCTGTTCGGGAACCTCAATCGAGGCTGCAGCAACCTCCATCTGGTTCATCGTAAGAGTTCCGGTTTTGTCTGTACAGATGACCGTTATGGATCCCACGGTTTCACAGGCGATCATACGTCTGACCAGGCTTTTTACCCGGGTCATCTTTTTCATGGTCAGGGCAAGGGATACGGTGACGCTGACCGGGAGTCCTTCCGGGACGGAGACGACGATGATGACAACTGCAAGCATACAGGCCTGGAGCAGGAATCCAATGATCTCCAGGGGAGATTCAAGAGGAGGGCCGAAAAATACTCCCTGGATTAATACAAGACCAATGATCAGGCCTGCCATCACGTACCCGAACCTGCTGATCAGGTGGGCAAGATCTTTCAGTTTGAGCTGGAGGGGTGTCTCCGGCCTTACTCCTTCGACGAGCGATGATGCAATCTCTCCCATCTTCGTATAGTCACCGACTGCAGCAGCGATCATGGTACCTCTTCCTGCAGTGATGTACGATCCTTTCAGGACTTCGTCATCAGGATTCTTCCCGACCGGTTCACTCTCTCCCGTGAATGCTGATTCATCAGCTTCGACATCAGAGGCGATACGGAGATACCCGTCGGCTGGAACCAGGTCCCCGGCCTCTAGGAGGATATAGTCCCCGACCACCACATCCCGCATCTGGATAGTGGTAGGGCTCCTGTCCCTGACAACCTTTACCGCGGTATCCTCCCGCATCGCATTTAATGCATCAAATTCACGATTGCTTTTAAATTCTGTCAAAAAAGCGATGCTGGTTGCAAGGATCACTGCCAGTGCAATCCCTATGGTATCGATGAGATTGTTACCCTGTATCAGGGCAACAATGGCAGAAAGCGTGACGGCAACAAGAAGAATCCGGATTATAGGATCGTTATACTTCTCCAGGTACTGCTTCCAGACCGGGATCCGCTTTGGCGGGGTTAACTCGTTCTTTCCATAATGTTTCCGTGATTCAAGAACACCTTCCCGGGTCATTCCGTCAGTACCGTACCGGGACAGTTCTTCCAGGGGGATCATGATGATCCAGGGTTTCTTCTGATACTACATCAGAATATTGGTTTTTGTTTTAGTTAATGACACAATTTTTTGAAATTACCTTATTCTATGAAGTGGGATTTCGTTGCACGCTTTAGAATAACCTCCGTTCCACTTTGGTTATGCTAAATCGTTATGCTTTGCACTATCGTAAGACTCAAATCATAACCCATGGAAATGATTTCACCTTCAGGTTATAAAAAATGGGCTCGTTTTCCGGGTAATTTCTCACTCCCGGGATAAATATCGATTCCCCGGATGGATGGTTCTATCTCCATCTTCTGAACGTGATGATGGTCTGACCCGCATAGTTGAGCATGAAAGCTGCCCCGGTTGCGAGAATCTTGGCATATATATAGGATATACCTGCCCATTCAACTCCTGCATAGATGATCCCGAGGTTGAGGAGGAGGCTGCAACCTGATATGACAAGAAACACGATCCCCTGGGTAAGATAATACGGACTCCTGTTCTTGAAGTTCAGAGTTTTATTCAGTACATAACTCAGGAGAGCCCCGGTACTGTATGAGATGAATGCAGAGTACAGGAACCAGAATCCGCCCCATTCGGTAAGGATATAGAGGATACCTATGT
>JAJRBL010000053.1 GCA_028679485.1 Methanospirillum sp.
AGGCTTTAGAATAACCTTCGTTTCACTTCGATTATTCTAAAACCTTATGCGGTGCACTATAAACCAGTTACCTGGAAAGGCTAACATTTTGTTCTGGAATGAATCAGGGAACAACGATCAAAGGGATATTTCTGGTATTCATGATTTTACCAGATTTCATCAGGAGAGATGCGGTAATCTTCAGTTGTATCAGGTTGAAGCGCCGTTTACCCTGTGAGATCTCATCTTCCCCGTACTCAGTTGCAATGAGATCATACCGGTGATGAGAGATCGTTATACTGGTAACTTCATACCATGATCGACCTCTGGCCTGGAAACCGTGAACGTTCTGATACTGCAGTAACAAATAGAATCTTTTTTTCAAGGGTGTCAGAAAGAAATTATGAGAGCATTATGCGACAATATTACACAATTCAGTTGCACGCTTTAGAATACCCTCCGTTTCACTTCGGTCATTCTAAATCGTTATGCCTTGCACTATAATAATGGGAGAATCCATTGAGTTCATCCTGATTTTGTATGCTTGATGCATACTCCTTCAGGTAACCGGTGGAAAGTTCATACGCGGTAACCACCGTCTCTCGTGTAACATTCGGGACTCCACAAGCCACGATATGAATTGTCTTCGTGGCCCCCGTGATCTTTGTTGAATCAGAATCCCGGTACGGGTACACGGCAATGATCTCTCTTTCATCTGTCAGGATAACCTGGTTTTTATGGAGGATATGTGGTTTTTGCATCCCTATTCCGAGGAACTCTTCCCCATCCTGTGCAAACCTCATGGTGAGATTTCCCTGCAGAAGTCCGGCATCAAAGGCTCCGATCGGAACACCTGTCCGGATTGACGCGAGGTTATAGGCGTCCACTGCGGTGTTGATCGACGGGAGCATTTTCCCGGCCAGGATCCTTCGCACCAGGGCTTCAGAAGCAGGCCGTGTCTTCGTTGGGTCAATCCCAACGCTCCAGAAGAAGTCCCGGTATGCCCTGAAGAGGGGTTCATTTTTAACCTGTTCAAGGGTGTATCGTTCTCTGATCGCGGTAATGATCTCGCTTTTCAATATCTCAAGTCGGGGATTCTTCTCTTCGATAGCGAGCGGCCCGATATCACCTTCAGCAACAGAGAGGCCTGGAAAGGAGGTAAGAATATCATCATGTATCTCCATATGCAATACTATTTCGGCCAGGGCATAATAACCGTTTTTCACCGCATAAGGCCGTTTGCATTGTTTTTCATGAAAATCTGAATGGAGATGACAAATATGTAATAATTACTATCAGGGTATCGCTGGTTCAGATGAGGATTACAACCTGGGATCAGATCTTACGATATCCTTTCTCTTGAGAAAGGTGTATCAGGTTGAACTATTATCCGGAAAACCTGCCAAATTAAGGTAATCCATCGGAATTTGTGTCTGGTGCCGGTTACGATAGAAGGTCCGGGTGGTATCGTATCGCTCCATGCAAACCCGGTTCTTCTCACTGTACTGCGGGTGTTTATCCTGGGACTGGCCATTACCCTTCCAGTCACCGGAAGAAACGACTCAACTATCAAATCTCTTATCTCGGCTGAGCACCCCGTGATATTCTTAATAAAATTAAAATCATAACACTCATTACCTGCAATATAGATATTGGTATGGATTGTTATGAAAAAATTTTATGAAGTGTGTCTCGTACTACTCATATCCGCCTGCCTCCTTCTGGCCGGATGTACCTCAACCAATTCTCAATCCCCGGCTGAAAAAAATCCAAATAATACCCCGACCGGGGAGAAAGTTCTCCGTGTGGGTGATTTATGGACTGTTTCATCTATAAACCCCGGAGACGGTCATGACGGGGGAACTTTTGTGACTGAAAAGGCAATTGTAACCGAGACATTGACCGGGGCGAACGATAAATTCGAATTGATTCCGAATCTGGCAGAAAGCTGGTATTCAGTGAATGACACGACCTGGGAGTTTAAGTTACGGCCCGGAGTGAAATTCCACAATGGTAAAGAGATGAAAGCCAGAGATGTGAAGGCCTCTCTTGACAAGACTGCCAACCTCTCGCCAAGTACTGCCACCCTGATGTCGTATGATTCATGTGAAGTCGTTGATGATTACACCATCCGGATCCATACAAAAGACCTTAACCCGCTTGTTCCTGGGATTCTGCACTATCCGGACACCGCAATCGTAAGTCCGGATTCTTATAACCCTGACGGGACATTCAACCTCCCGATCGGGACCGGGCCTATGAAAGTGGAATCTTTTGACGAACAGACCGGGACCCTCATGGTTGTTAAAAACCCTGACTGGTGGAATGGCGAAGCCCAGTTTGACAAGATGATTATTCGCGGATATGAAAGTCCGGAGACACGGGCAATGCTTATCGAGAAAGGTGATCTCGATTTCACTTGTGATCCACCTTACAGTGAAGTAAACCGGCTTGATGCACTGGACGGGATCCACGTGGAGAAGTTCAATACCCCGCGACTTTACAAGATAGACTGTAATCTCAACAACACGGTCATGGCAGACAAAAATGTCAGGAAAGCCATCTCTCATGCCATCGACCGCACGGGAATTGCCAAGAATGTTCTTTATGGTGTTGGTTCTCCTGCAGGAGGATGTTTCCTTCCTTCAATGAAATGGAGAAATGCAAGCCTTGTGCCGTACGAGTTCAATGAAACTCTTGCAAAGGAGTATCTTGCGGATTCAGGCTGGACTGATACGAACGGTGACGGATATGTTGACAAGAATGGTGAACCCCTGACGCTAAAGTTCTTTACGTATACAGAACGTCCGGGTCTTCCCCCCATGCAGGAGGCAATTTCTGCCAATCTTGAAAGGATTGGTATAAAAGTAGAACAGTCTGCTATGGAAAACTCGGCGGTGACCAAGGCCATGGAAGACGGCTGGGACTTGTATCTCTCTGCTACAAACCTGGCAATGGTTCCGGATCCCGAGTATGTCCTTAAAGGATGGTATTCTACCGGAGGAGTAAGCAACCAGCCGAATTACCGCAACCCGGTTGTTGACCGGATGATTGTCGAAGGACATTATCTGACGAATGAAACTGAACGCTACGATCATTTTCGGCAGATTGAAGGGATTGTATATGATGATCTGCCTACAATCAATGTCGGGTATTACGGCGTTGCCATGGTGATGTCAGATAATGTATCCGGGTATACTTTTGACCCTACGGCACATGACTACCGGATTGATCCTAACATGACAATCTTGTAATTTTTCGTTTTTATGGAAAAAATCATGTTTTCCCTGATTACCCGTTTTATACGGATCCGGATCCTGATATAACCGGATATAGGACAATTTTGAATAAAAAGCCGTGGAGAAGACGATGCATGATACCCGGATAAAAGGTGAGATCTCCGGAGTATGGGATACTTATGCTGATACCTATGATTCCTTTGTATCACACGGTATCCAGACCGAAGAAGAGAAGAAACTCTGGATAAATGTTTTTCTAAAAAACCTTCCCCGTGACAAGGAGATACTTACTGTACTCGATGTCGGGTGTGGCACAGGTGCTATCGGCCTTATCCTTGCAGAAATGGGGCATAATGTCACCGGGCTTGATCTCTCCGAGAAGATGATGGAGGAAGGCAGGCAAAAGGCAGTTATCAGAAGATGTACTATGAGGTTTTTACCAGGAGATGTAGAAGATCCCCCTTTTCCGGATAATGAGTTTGATGTTGTCATATCCCGGCATCTTCTCTGGACACTGCCACACCCGGTCAAAGCCCTGACTGCCTGGAAACGGATCATAAGACCGGGAGGAAGAGTAATGGTTATTGCCGGTATCTGGAATGATGGAACGCTTAAAACGCGGATTCTCAAACGTTCAAGCGAACTTCCCGGGAGAATCTTTGATCCCACCGGATGTGAGAGTCTTACA
>JAJRBL010000054.1 GCA_028679485.1 Methanospirillum sp.
GCCGGGGATATATCAGGCGAGACAATCGCACACGTTCGGAAAAAAGATGATATCCCCTGTTGAGACTCACTCGATTTTTTTATAATACACCAGAGTATGATCCGGAACGAGATCAGGATGGAATATTTTAACAAGATCTTTCAGGATTATCTGCGGATGAGTCATGCCAGACTCCCAGAAATCATTCCCCCCGCCGGCATTTAACCGGGCGTTATCGTTATACACGGATTTATGCTTGTATGCGAAAAAATCCTGGTATCTTCCATCTTCTTTTTTTAGTTCATCCAATGAAGAAACCGTTCCCGGGTCTATCCAATAATCCGCGTCAAGTGCTTTATTATATACCACTTCAAAATCCAGGGGGATGCTCCCGGTCGTGGTATCATTCTTCCACAAATAATCAGCCCCGGCATCCTCCAGAAACCGGGCGACAAAACTGTCGCCGCCAGGCATATTCCACGTGCCTTTATTTGAACTCCCTGTTACTACCGAAGGCCGGGTTTTTACCGATTCCCGGACTTTTCCTTTTACATCATTGTATTCGGTTTTAATCTCTTCAAAATATTGATTAGCCTCTTTCTCCTTGTTAAAGAAGACGGAAATAAATTTAATCCATTCAGCCCGTCCCAAGGGGGTGCTCTCCATGTATTCAGCGTTCAGAACAACCGGAATTCCTGCTTCCTGTATCTTTGGATGGCTGTCATACTCCGCATTACCTGTCGCATAGGTCATCACCAGATCCGGATGCATATCGATCAGGGTTTCGAGATTGATCCCGGATGCCATGCTCGATCCCCCAACCTCCCTGATCTTTCCCTCTTTGTAAAGAGACTGCACAGACCCGGTATTGACCTGTTTCATGCTCTGAACCCCGATAATTCTGTCTGTTAATCCCAATACGTCCATGTCAGAGAGATAGGTGGTTGAGAGGGCAACGAATCGTTCCGAGGGGATCTCAATGACCGTACATTCTTCATCTAATTGAGGAACCGGGGTACCTTTTTCCGTGAGGAGATAGGTAAAGATCTTGTCGCATCCTCTCCACGCATTGAGCACCCGTACAACTTTGTATGAATCGTGGTATTCAACCGTGAATCCCTTTGCATACTCAGGAACTACCTTGTCTGAAAAATTTGATGAACCGTTGGTTGCTTGCATATCTGCATATACTGGACTCATCATGCATACCGATATGGCTGCAACCAGCAACACGAGGCAAAAAAACCTGCTGGATTTTTTTTCTTCTCTCATGGAAATCCTCTAATTCTGAAGCGCTCTCTGTTTTGTTATCCAGGCGATGGTTTTGAGCAGGTTTTCCAGCACGTTCTCTTCGGCAGATAGTATGACGACCAGTTCGTCGAATCGTTCGGTCCCCATGATGGGGGGGAAAGAGAGGAGAATCTTTATTGCTGCATTCCTTCCGGCAGTATCCGGGACAAGGCCCCAGCTGATCTCGTCGTGGATATGAAGGACAGCGGCGGTTGCCCCTACCAGGGCAGGTTCACGGGATATCTCACGGAGCGAAGCGGTAAACCCGGGTCTTCGGTTTTCTCCTGCCATGACACAGGACCGTCTCCAGATATCCTCTTCTTTCACGGAGAACCGGTCAAGCCGTACCATGACGTCCCGTTGCGTGAGCGGGGTTAAATCGGACTGTCGTTTCAGGGTCTCGGTCGTTGCCTCGATGATGCACTGGCCGATGAGTTCACCCAGTTTCGAATGTTTGCCTGCATCGGTCAGTGTTATCCCGTGGGTGGTATCGGTGATAACGATGATGCCGTCAGTGCCCGATCCGGTTGCAATTCCCGACGAGTACCTGCTTGGGGCCATTAACTGCTGGAGGACAACCGTTTTTCCTTCTGCAGCGGTTATCACGGCACGCACCATTGTGGGCGGGGGAAGGTGTGCCCCGATGACGAGGATGGTATTGATGGTTCCGAGTCTCTCTATCTTCCCGGACTCTTGGTAATACGAGGCCGGATCTCCTGCCCTGCCTCCGTTCACCTCGATACCGCCGGTAATAATCGCCGTAACCTCAACACCCCTGAACGACCTGGTAACGATGGCCGCATGTTTCATCCTGGCGGCAGTCATGATGCCTGCTGTTTTTTCGGGATCTACGCCAAGTCTCTCCGCTGTTATCCGAAGATATGCCTCTATCGAACCGCCTTCCAGTTCGTGGGTCTTCGTCGCATGATGCGAGGGCTTGTTGTTGAATACCGCCTCGAGATCCTCCCGGTATCCCCCGTTCACCCGGGCAGTTGAGAGTACTGCCCGTCCGGGAGGGAGTTTTACGAGTATTGACGACTCGTTCCTGAAGGCCCGTTCACCATTCGACGTAACCAGAATTGATTGAAGTTCATCATCCATGTATACCACGATTCGGTCTCCAGGGGTCTGAAACGGGTAAGACGGATTACTATCCGGGATTTACGGTTTACATGCCCCTGGGGATTCTCTCCCTGCCAATACAATTTTGCTGGTTCAAACTAAAAATTATTGGATCTTATGCCTCTGCATACGCTTCGATGGGTAGTGTCATGGGCATGATGCGGCACCACCCGGGTTTTAGGTTTTAACGGCGATTCATGGAGGAGAGAGAGATCCAGAACCCTGGATGATCTCCTGGTGTTGTTTTATCATCACCGATGTTTCCTTGAATCTGGCGATGTGGCGTTTCCAGGAAAAAAGAAAACATAAATGGAGTTAACTCCAATTGGGTTGACGGAATCTTTATCTTCTTGTCCGTACAGGGATCATCGGGTGACTATGATGTATGCAAACCTTACCGGCCAGCAGTTGGAGAAGATCCAGAAGTTGGAGCATGAACTGGGTGTTTACGTCCTCGCTACACCGAAGTTTAAAACCCTCTCGACCGACGATCTCAAGTCAGTCGGTGAACTTGAGAAGAAACTCGGTGCGGTTTTAATCGCGTAC
>JAJRBL010000055.1 GCA_028679485.1 Methanospirillum sp.
AGAAAAAGAAGTAACTATCAGGAGAAGATTTACGAGATATTATCCACCGCATACCCCTTGGTACCGAGAAGATTAATAACACGTTCACGGTGGTTTCCCTGTAATTCTATCGAGTTGCCCTTTACGGTTCCACCGCATGCAAGTTTACTTTTCATAAACTTGGAGAGGTCTTCCAGATCTATATCGGTGGGATCAAGCCCTTCAATCACCGTAACCTCTTTCCCGTAGCGGCGTTTGTTTACTTTCACATTTATTCGCTGCTGTTCTTTTGCAACTTCTTCACAGATACAGAGTTCCTTTGGTAGCCCACATATGGAGCAGATACCACCATTCATTACTTATTCCATCTTATGTTTTACTATTAAATGTTTATCATAAATTTCCTTTTTTTTCCGTTTTTAAGCCAGACTGGGATTGAACTGATTACTGTAACATAATATCTTTGTCTGTCCAACCTGATTCCATGTCTGTCATGGTCCTCGGTACTGCCTCCCATGTAGGAAAGAGCACGATGGTTGCCGCTCTGTGCAGAATCCTCAGGCGCCGGGGAATAACCGCAGCCCCTTTTAAATCCCAGAATATGAGCCTGAACTCCTGGGTTACGGAAGACGGGGGTGAGATCGGGATCGCACAGGCCATGCAGGCCCATGCAGCAGGCCTTACCCCCTGTGTCGAGATGAACCCGATCCTGCTTAAACCAAAAGGGGATCAGAGATCACAGATCGTTCTCCTCGGTAAACCGTACAAGGACATCCACCCGGGTGACTATTACCGCGAGAATGATCACCTTCTCATGATCGCTATCCGGTCATACAGGAGTCTTGAGACACGGTATGGAAGCATGGTTGTCGAAGGGGCAGGGGGGGCCGCGGAAGTCAACCTGTATAGCCGGGATATTGCCAATATAAGGCTGGCGCAAAACCTCCGCCTCCCGATCATCCTGGTCGCAGATATCGAGAGGGGAGGAGTATTTGCCCAGGTATACGGAACTGTCTCCCTTCTTCCCGAGGATATTAAACCGCTTGTCAAGGGATTTATCGTCAACAAATTCAGGGGAGATCCCGCCCTTTTCACTGAGGGAATGCAGATACTTGAGAATCTCACCGGGATTCAGGCCCTCGGTCTTGTTCCGGTTACCGACGTGAAGATCCCCAGCGAGGATTCTCTCTCGATATCAGACAAAAAAAGGGGGGATGCACCGATCCGGATAGCGGTGATCCATCTTCCGCGGATATCCAATTTCACCGACTACGAGCTGCTTGAACAGTATGCATCGGTCAGGTATGTAAAACCAGGTTCGTCTCTTCGGGAGTTTGACGCGGTAATTATACCGGGAACGAAAAATACCATCGAGGATCTGGGAGAAGTTGTGAGATCCGGCACCGCTGAAGAACTTCGCCGGGTGAGAGAGGCAGGAATACCCGTGATCGGGATCTGCGGAGGATACCAGATGCTCTGCAAAACAATAACTGATTCGGGCGTGGAATCCAGGGCAGGTGTATACGAAGGGATTGGACTCATTCCGTGCACCACTACCTTTACCGGGTATGCAAAGACCACGGTGCAGGTTACCCGTAAATCCGGAGGTCACGGGCCATTCCTGGGAAGAATCGGGGAGGTATCAGGATACGAGATCCACATGGGCGAGACGGATCGGGCCGGCATGCAGGAGGCATTTTCGGGTGAGGGGGTTGTCAGCGATGACGGACTTCTCGTAGGTACCTACCTTCACGGGTTATTCACCGAGCCGGACGTTGCCCGTGCATTTATCACCTTTTTATGCGAAAGAAAGGGTATTTCCTGGACTCCACCCGAGGCCCGGGCTGATCCGTTCAATTCCCTGGCTGATCATATCGAGGCACATGTCAGAATCCCGGAGATCCTGAAGTATTTCAACTGATGACATTCAGCATGCTGCGATACCCTTCCCCGCAGGTATCGTCGCAGACAACCGCGGTTACGTCCTGCAGGTTCACCTCCCCGGAATCCCGGGAGAGGGTGCAGAAAGCCCGTGCCGGTGATGCAACCTCTCCGTTCTTTGTGATAAACCTGACAGAATGCGCACAAAACCGGCATTTTTCAATCTCTTCTGTCTTATGCGCAAGACACGGGATATGCCTGCCTGTTACCTGAAGGGTGCGGAGCTGGCCTGATACCATCAGGGCTCCTCAGGGATATCAAGAACCAGTCTGCGGTCAGACAATTCGGTGAACCTCTCCTGCAGAGTACCAAGAACTGCTTTTCTTTTGTCTGCAAGACTCACCCTTCTCTCGTGGAGTTTTTCCTTCTCCCCCATAAGAGTCGATATCTCGCTTCTCTGCATCTCTATCTGATGCATCAGACGTTCTTTCTCTGTCGTAACCGGAGAATGATCCATCATCTCCCTCATCCTCTGCACCTCCCCGGAGAGCATGGGGATAGAATCATGGAGGGAGGAGATCTTCCCGGTATACGTATCGGGAGAGGAGAACATACTTTTTTCAAAGGAATTCTTGGTCTGAAGAAGATCTCCGCCGATCAATGCAAACAGGGATCCGGACGTTACAAGAACCCCGGCAGTCAGGTCAGCATCCGATCGCCTGGGAGATGAAGCCAGTTGTATCAGATCCTCGATCTTCTTCTCCTCCTCTTTCTTCCCCTGTTCCTGGAATATCCTGGCAGCTCTCTTCCAGACCGGGATCGCCGTTCGTATGAACGAATCCAGGGATTCCCTGGCCTCATTGAGCTGCCGTTCGGTATTCTTCAGATCGCCCTCGGTCTTCGCATACCCGGAATATGCATCAGATGAGGTCAGTGCCATCAGTTGAGCTTCGAGTTCATCCTGGAATGAGGTCAGTTCCGATAACCGTAACTGGTAGGTTGCCTCTTCGGTATCCACTTTCGCCGATCCGGAGACGAGATCGGTATACTCGGTGAGCATATCGCGGACACCATCGATACGCGAGAGACGCTCCCGGGAGACCCGTATGACATCGGTCATACGGTTCAGTTCCAGGCCCATCTGGTCAAGAGTCTGTTTAAATAACCGGACTTCTTCCGGGTAGAGGTGATGGAGGTATCGTCCCGGCCCCCGGTATGCCTTGAAACATCCGTTTATCAATGCTGCAACCTCCCGGTAGAACGTCTCATCGTCCTCGGAGAAGTCTCCTTCCAGTTCTGACTCGATCTTTTTACAGAACTGGGGAAGTGCATGTTTGTTGACCTGCTCAACCTTGGGATGATGAAGTTCGTCAGATGACTCCTCGCCGAATCCGTCAAGCAGTTCCTTGAGATCCTGTTCCAGTGCGAGTAATCGTTCCCGGGATTCGGTTGAAATGCTAGTCCGGCGTCTGATGCATGATTCTTCCTGCCCGTCAAGCCACTGAGCGAGAGAATCAAGATCAAAGGATTCTCCCGGGACATCATCGCTTTTTTTACTGAATATTCGTTTAATCTTATCAAACATGGCCGGTTTCACCTTCGTCACTGATACTTGCCTCATCATTCCGGTTTAAATCCATTATCCGTGATATCCCATTAATTTCATGCATAACACGGTATACTTCAGGAGGAACAAGGTCTTCCCAGGGACGTTGCATCCTTACCCGGGTGCGGATGGTGGTTCCCGACAGAGTGGCCCGTTCATACATTGCCGGGGTATACACCGGGTACCCGGCTTCGGAAAACAGACGGATAACAAGCGGATTCCCGGAATATACCCGGTGAAAGGGGGGAGTCATTGCGATGATGTGTGCCACCCACAGGGCATTGCGGTTGATATCCTCCACGGGAATTACATAGAGCGGAGAGGAGATGTTGTGCAGGGCACTTGTTATCATGAGTACACGCTCACCTGCGGTGAAGGGATCAGAGGGTTCGTGGCTGAGCTGGGCGCTTCCGATACCAATGATGAGTTCATCGGTCTCCTTTGTGATCTGGTTTATGATATACTGGTGGCCGTTGTGGTACGGCTGGAATCTTCCGATATATAATCCCCGAATCATTTTCTCATCACCAGGTTGGCTATCAGGGCGGCATACGCACCGGCGACAAAACCCGCATCAATATTCACCACGGTCAGGACAGAACACGACTGCAGCATACTGGCAAGTGCTGCCTGTCCTTCCCCCATGTACCCGTACCCGGTCGAGACCGGAACGCCGATGACCGGACGATCCGTAAGCCCTGCAACGATGGAGGGGAGAGTCCCCTCTCTTCCGGCTGCAACCACAAATGCATGATAATCTGTCATTTCAGATATCGCCGGGAAAACCCGGTGTATTCCTGCGACCCCGATGTCATAGGCGGTCCTGACCTGACATCCCATCTCCTCTGCAATGATGCGGGCTTCTTCACCGACCCGTATATCAGAAGTACCGGCAGTAAGGATGCCTACCTTTCCTCCGGTTTCTGCGGGAGGCGGTGCGACTGCAAAAACGAGGATACGCCCCACTTCAGAATATTCACCTGATATATTCTCCGCGTCTGCCCATTCCATGAGTTTTGATGCTGAATCAGGGTCTATCCTGGAGACGATGCACCTACCTGCCGAATGAACATAACTCTGGACGATCGAAAGGAGATGATCCGGGTGTTTACCTTCGGCAAGAACCACTTCAGGAACGCCGCACCGTTTTTTCCTTGAGAGATCCAGACAGGCGACCGAATCTACCGGAAAGGATGCTCCAGTATCGATTTGCGCCATAGCTTCATCG
>JAJRBL010000056.1 GCA_028679485.1 Methanospirillum sp.
ATCTCCTCCTGATGTTTTCAATAAAGTCTGAAACAGAGTTGTGATAACCATTCTGACGGGCAATCCGTTTTATTTCTTTCCAGATCCCGGTCCCGTACTGCATTGCCTTCTTCTCGCGATACGCCATAGTTTCCGGAAGATATTGCATCGCTACTTCCCGGAGAGGTTTTTTCCGGACTCCTCCCTGAACCCGTTCCCGGGGAGGGATTGCTCCTGCAGCGCATACAACTCTCATATCAAGGTATGGCATGGACAGGTAGGTATCCCAGGATCCGGCGATACGCTGATCACGCCTGCCCTGCCGTGAAAGTGATGCGAAATCCGCTGCAAATACATCTGAAAGACGATCGGGTGGAGTGTCCAGGTACCGGGCATATCCGCCGAATAACTCGTCGGCTCCCTGGCCTGTCAGAATCCTCTCATGCCCGAGATCGTGGGCTGTCTCGGCTACAAAGTACTGGGTGGTTGCGATGGCGATATCGACCGGGTTCGGTTCCTCGAGAATTCCGGTTATTTCAGCCAGCGCATCTGAAATATCGGCAGGAGTTACCGTCCTGATATGAAGGGGAAGATCGAGATGTGTTGCCACCCCCGCTGCCTGCATGATGTCATGGCATCCTTCCATCCCTACCACGATACAGGGTCTTCTGGCCAATGCTGCAATCAATGCCGAATCAACCCCTCCTGAGAGGGCAGTAACCCCGGTATCTGACCTGAGTTCCACGGCAGTGCGGATTGCATCTGATAAGGATGATCGGGGATATTGTGGATAAATGGTTCCTGCAGGCTTTCCTTTGCACAGGATAGTCCCGGGGGGACAGTCTGCCTGGATAATCCCGTAATAATCCCTGGCCGAACAGGTGTTATACTCCAGGAAGAACTCACCCCCGAATTTCGTCACGATATCCGGGTTTTTTGCGATGAGATCCACTATCTCGTCCTCTGATAAACGCTTCCCGTCGAGTTCGATCCATCCAGTCAGGTGCATACCAGCTCATCAGGTGAACCACCAGGAATATATATAACCTTCCGAAATTCCTTCCTGCATCTCCAGAACATTCAGGCAGAAATATACATGAGCATGTGAATACCTCGGTGTATGGGTGATTACATGACAGGGGTACAGGGGAAATTCGGGGTTTTTCTCATCTTTCTTGTTTTTCTGACTGCATGCGGACAGGTATCCGCTCTGCCACCCGGTTTTTGTCTTCCTGATAACAATACGGTTATATTGGGCGTATCTGCCCTGTCTGATTCGGGTTCAGGTGGAAACAACAGTAGTACAATGGCGGAGATTACTGCATTCAGCACTGCATCAGGGAGAAAAAGTTCCATCGGGATGATCTCCGATGAATGGATGAATGACCGGAAGTTCCCCCTGGCAGAGGTGACTGCACTGCGGAATGAAGGGATAGTGCCGTATATCCTTCTCATGATGAGGAGCAGTGATGCTGCATACCAGAAAGAACCGTTATTTACCCTTCAGAATATCGCCTCCGGTAAATTCGATACGGAACTGCGTTCCTGGGCGCGGGAAGCCCGTGCATTCGGAACTCCGGTTATCATCGAATACGGAACCGAGGTAAACCAGTGGCAGTACCCGTGGAACGGATACTGGAATGGGAATGACAAAGGACCTGGGTATTTCCAGGATGCATACCGCCACATTATTACCATCATGAAAGAAGAGGGGGCATCAAACCTCATATGGGTGTACCATGTGTCTGGAGAGAACCTGCCTGACGAGTCCTGGAACACCCTTTCTGCCTATTACCCGGGAGATCAATACTGTGACCTGGTCTCCGTATCGATAACCGGAGCTAAGAATCCGTTTGAAACCGTGAATGGTTCGTTCAAGGCAAGAATGGAGAAAGCACTGGAAGATCTGCCCCGAACTTTGGTAAATAAGCCTGTCCTGGTTCTGACCGGGACTGACGTGAACAATAAATCCGTAAACCCGGTTGCCTGGATATCTGAAGTATTCTCCTTCCTTTACGGGGATACCGGAAAGAATATCGCCGGTCTTATCTGGTGGAATGCCGGGTGGCCGAACGACAACAATGCCCTTCATGACACCAGCATGCGTATACAGGACAATCCTGCGGTGGTAACCGCCTTTAAGACCGGAGCCCGGGAGACGCAGGTCAAAGAGGGATTGTACTGCTAGTAGCCGTAACCGGGGGCATTGGCTCTGTGTTCCCTGACCCTGGAGATGATTCTCACTACCCGGGGCTGCCGCCGGTTATCTCTCCTGGCTGCAGGATCCTTATACTCGGGAGTTACCCCTCCATCGTATCGTTGAAGACCCGCCGGTACTATGCTAATCCGAGGAACGGATTCTGGACGATCATGGATCAGGTGCTTGGTATACCCGCGTCACTTCCCTATGATGATCGTATCAGATCAGTTCTCGATCAGGGGATTGGACTATGGGATGTATATGCATCGTGCACCCGAAGATCAAGTTCTGATGCCACGATACGGGATCCGGTCGTCAACAGTATCAGGGAACTTACCTCGATACACCCCCGGATATCTGCACTGTTTCTTAACGGAAGAGCCGCAGAAAAGGGATTCAGGGTATATTTTCCTGATCTCATTCCGCAGGGCCATTACCTCCCTTCCTCAAGCCATGCTCATGCAATATCCCTGGACAAAAAGATA
>JAJRBL010000009.1 GCA_028679485.1 Methanospirillum sp.
ATCTATGCCGAGCCTTTCAAAAATCCGGGGATATCTCAGGGGTATCTCGATCATCTCCCTGATGAGACTGATCTCTCTTGAAAGTCCGCCGATATCCTCGTAATGGATGGATAATTCCTCCCGCTGCTTCTCTTCGGTCTGGTACGGGATATCATGCAGGACGACCTCGGTAGTAAAGGTCACCACCCCGGTTCCTTTTGGTTCAAGCGATGCGACAACAAAGGTTACCGTGTTTCCTATGAGATCTATCCGTACCGTCTGACCTTCAATAACAGGTCTGCCTCGGAGTTTTTTCGCGAGTAGTACCTCCGGATTATTCAGTGAGATGCTGGTCACCGGCTGAAGGACAACCTTTCTCACGTCATGGACGAGAACCCGCCGTACCATGACCCGGTCGTCTATCCCGCACCCTGCATTACTGCGTAACTCGCCATCAATTGCGATATCATTTCTTCCATGGGTTGCATTCTGGGAGCTCCAGGATGCGGCCACCGCCCTTTTCACCCCCAATATCTCGATAAATTCTCCGTTTACGATACCGAGTGCCCTCATTACCGCGGGATGCAGCCTGGCTAGTCCCTTGCCTGCATCCTCTTCCGCGGCCCGGCGCACTTCGAGCCTGATTCCTGCATTAGAATTCATATCTCTCATGGTGACAGTGAGATCACGGATTCGTCCGTTATGATCATGTCCATCCTGATATCATGCTTCTGAACCGGAATACTGGGAAGTTCCTGTTGCGAATAAGCAATCCCGATCGTCCTGATATGGGTCTGTTCAGAGAGGAACCGATCGTAGTACCCCGCACCATAACCGATTCTTCCTCCGTTCCGGTCAAAACCCAGCATGGGTATGACTGCGGTGGTTATCGTATCAGATTCTGCCGGGATCTCCCAGCCGACCGGTTCAGGAACCTGAAACGTACTGGGAGAGAGGACATCGCGTGTTCTGATATATGACAACCTGAGACTGATCTCTTCTTTCTCGATCACCGGAACCACGACATCGATCTCCTCTTCGAGCAGGTGGTCGATAAACCAGCAGGTCTCCACCTCAGGCTCTTTTGCACAGTATACCAGCACCGTTTCATCCTCCTCTACCACATCCGCAAGATGCCTGCATATCTTCCTGCTTTTTGTTTCCCGCAGAGAAGCAGGGATTGCCCAACGTCTTTCCCGTAATTCTGCACGGATTTTTTCCTTTTCAATACTCATCTCATGCCAGCCTGATGCTCTGCCATATTGCCAGGGCAGTTTCGAAGGTGATCAGGATAATAATTATCCATTCAAGGAAGTTTGAATGCTGAATCCGGACCTCTTCCGAGAGCATGGAGTAATTTTCATGGATCACTTCGATCTTCCTGCTGACACTGTCACTCCACTGCTGACTCCGGAGAACCTTGAGTGCGGTTGCATATACCCGGGCGTAGTACACATCCTCGGTTACCTTGATCAGGTTATTGATCTTCTCCGTGATCTCCGATACTTCCGCATGTATTTCCATTAAATCAGCCATAATCCTGTGATATAGACGAATTCTGCTGAACCAGGTCGATCTGTCCGCGAGTTCGATGTCATCATACATCTTCACCATCTTGCGGGAGAGTTCACGGTCGTAATATCTCAATTCAAGAACCTGAACATTGGCATATTCTATCAGATCAAAGAGATCTGTCGGAACTTCTGAATTCTTCAGCAGGGCAGCTCCCCAGGAGAGGAACGAGATGTCATTCTCGCTGTAACTCATGCTGTTCTTCATGATCTCTTCACGCATCTGGGTTGAAAACCTGGTGTTCTCTCCCATCAGGAGAACCGCCGGGTCAACCGGATCACCCAGATTATCCGTAAAGAAGATCGAATAATCCTCGTAAAAGGAGGGATCAAGGACCATATCGGTCATATGGGGACTGATAATCTCCGTGAGGTTGGAGAGGTAGGAGGTGAAAGTATCAGAGAGCACCTCTTCATTTGAGAAGAGCAGTCCGGTCTCTTCCAGGGAAGATCCGGCAGGAAGTTCCTCAGTCTCATAGACAAAACAGAGACTTATTGCGCCGATATCATAGATCCTGGCATATGCCAGCATTTCATACCTGGTTCCCGAGATTGTAACCTCTGTAGGATGCATACGCACCGAGAGCGGAGGTTCCTCTATCATGATGGATTTTGGTTTGATTCTTTGAAAATTAACACGGGCAGTGTAGTAACTCCTGGCAAGTGCGGTTTCCAGGAGATTCAGATCATATTCCCTGCCGATATCATACGTCCGGTAAAACCGGAATGCAATCACAGTAATCCCGACTCCTTCCGGGTCAGTAACCCGGCATTATTCTTTATATTTACTTCTGAATACTCATCCCTTTTTCCCCTGGTCTGTGAAAGGAGAGGGTGGGTAATATGTACATTTTCTGTTCTGATAGTTTAATATGCTAATATCGGAAGAGAAATACTTGTATGATAGTAACGATTTTCCTCATTATTATCGGTCTCATCATTCTTGCGGGACTCTGGTTTGTCCTGAAAAATATCGTTAAATTGATCATAAATTCGGTTTTGGGACTGGTTATCCTGGGTATTGTTAAGGTATTGAATATTTTTCCGCTTATCGGGTATCCCCAGATAGAGATAGGATGGGGATCAGTTCTTATCTGTGCGCTGGCAGGAATTCCCGGCGCTATTCTCGTGATGATCCTCCATCTTATCGGACTGGCATAATTTTTTTTTGACAATCAGGCGGAGTTTTCCGGGCTGGTTACCGGGACCGCAAGGATATCTGAACGCAGGATAAATCCCTTGTCATCTCGGACAAGGGCCTGGAAGTAGAGGTATCCTGTTTTTTCTGCCCGGGTAATCATGGCAGCAGAACCTGCCTCATCGGTTGTCATAACCGACTCCGGTGTCTCCCTCCAGTCAATTCCATCATTTGATCTGTACATGAAAACCGGTACATTCCCTGCCGGTTCTCCTTCTGCATCGGTCAGCAGCACCCGGATCGCCAGTTCCTGGTTTAGCAGTGCAACCTGAGGGTCTGCCTCAATCCGGATTACCGGATGATTCTCTTCTTCCTGAGTGTCATTCATGGTTTGCGGGCTGGGAACGGTCAGAGTCAGGACATTGGAGTATACGGGGTGGCTGGTGATATTTCCCCGGGATCTGATCCCAAGGAGGTACATTCCCGGAGTCTGGGGAGCGGTTATGCCGCAGGCAAA
>JAJRBL010000057.1 GCA_028679485.1 Methanospirillum sp.
ACGGTATCAGGTTCTGTTCCTGTACCGCCATTTCCCTTCAGGAACGAGGATCTCAAACCTGGCACCCTCTCCCTCCTTTCCTGTTTCCCGTATGCCAATCCCGGTCAGTGACAGGATCTCCCTGACCAGGAAGAGGCCGAGACCGGTATTCTTCCCATATCCCCTCCCGAATATCTTCTCTTTCTCGTCTTCTGCGATCCCTGCCCCGTCATCCTCCCAGGTGATGGATAATGTTCCAGGGCCTGGATGTGTGGCATACCGTATCCTGGTGACATGACTGCCATGCCTGATGGTGTTGTCCAGGAGGTTTTCAAAGACATTCCCGGTTATCGGGTCGGCATAAATCTCGATATCATCCAGTCTCTTCTCGAAATGAACCGGTTCAGGGATACGAAGCGTTGAGACCAGTGACTGAACCGGTATCCACTGCGGTTCCTGGGTTCCGAGATCCTGGTATATCCGGGTAAAGGCGATCTGTGATTTGATCGCATTGGTCGCCGAGTCGAGCACGTTGAGATACTCTGCTATGGCAGGATCGTTTGATTCCTCCCTAATGATGGAGAGATATCCGTTCAGCACCATGATCCTGTTCAGGATATCGTGCCTGGTTATGCTCGAGAGGAGATTGAGTTGCTTGTTCGCCTCCTTTAACGCCTTATGCGACTGGTTAAGGACTTCCTGCTGCCTGGTAAGTTCCTGGTTCCGTTCATCCAGTTCATTCTTTGTTGCCGTAAGTTCCTGCAAAGCCTGGGAGAGCTTTTGATTCGCCGATACCAGGTCTTCGTTGCGTTTCTTCAGTTCCTGTTCGGCTTTTTTCTTCTCTACGGCCTGTTCGATGATATGGAGCAGTTCTGCAAACTGGGGGAGGGGATCGCCTCCTTTCTGGAGGTAGAAGTTGACCCCGTTATTTATCGCTTCAATGAGAACCTCTTCCCGGTCAACACCGGTATACAGGATAAACGGGATGTCCCCGTACTGTTTCCTGACGATCTGCAGGAACCGTATCCCGTCGACATCAGGCATGATGTAGTCTGCGATAATTGCATCGTACGGACGCTTCTGCAGTTTTTCCTGTGCTTCCGATGCTGACTGGACCGTATCCACCCTGCATAAACCGGTATCCTCGAGGTACATCCGTACTGCATCCAGAATGCCGGGTTCATCGTCTACGAACAGGATAGATATCATAGGATACATCAGGACTCAAAGACTTAGGCATAACCGCTCATTGCTCATCTTCCGTGTACAGCAGAAGATGATTCACGAGTATATACCTTAAATGAATGTACTATATCGGATCTTCTTTTATAAATGTTCGCTCTGTACTGCCCTTCACCGGTATTATGTAAAGGTACGGCGGAAAAAGCTGGAAATCCTGCTCCCGGTATTAAAAAAATTAGGAACCCCGGGGCACTGCAGTCCCCGAATATGGGGTTCTCTGGTATACCAGGGCATTACCGGAATCATCGGTGATGGTTAACTCCTGGTTTGTGTTGACCAGGTAACTGGCTGCTGCCTGGAGTATCTCCAGGTACGTGGCCTCGGTGGTGGCACTGTCTATGCAGGCTTTTTTTGTCACGACCAGGGGGCCGATCTCGATAGCCTTTCCGTCCGGAAGAACACTGCCACTCAGGGTATATTGTCCTGAATACTGGTTACAGCCGGAGTACCCGGAAATATTGGACCTTTCATCAAAGATTACCGTGATCTCCGGGTTTAATGCCTGGACCTGTGCGGTACCGTTCTGTTCTGAGATCAGTTTGAGGTACCAGGTTCCGGCCAGAAGGGGATCAGCGACTGGTGTCTGAACCCCGGCCGGTGCCTCTGTCGGGATCTCTGTCGCTGGACTCTCTGTCTGGACAGGAGTAGCCGTCTTCGTTTCAGTCTGGCCCGTACCTGTACACCCTGCCATCAGGACAAGGAGAAGCACGGAGATAACAACCGATACAGTACGTAGCTTCATCACCTGTACTATGCTCGCCATTCTGAATAATATTCGGATCGGTGAGTCGGTATCCGGGCGTTACCCTGGATATCTCCGGCATGCCCGCGAAGAAAACCAGGATTGTTCGGATATGGCTATGACGAGGGGGAAACAGAGGTTTTTGAATCGTCTCGAGGTTTGCGGTCGGTGATATCCTCGGCAATCCCGCTCACCTGTACAGGTGCCCCGCCTTTGCGGATTATTGCTGCACCCCTGTCATGAATCAGGCGAATCCCCCCCTGTTTATTCCGGATCCTGAATTCCACATCATAGCGGGATGTTTTACCCTTAATCCAGGAGGTAAATGCCTTTATTACCCGGTTTTTATCTTCAGGCAGGATACACCCAGTCCATATGCGGGGATCCTTGTACAATTCTTCTGCCCTGACTCCCCATATCCGCTCAAACGAAGGATTGACATAAGTCACCTGTTCGGGATCCAGGGTCGTGAACCAGAATATCTGTTCAACATTCTCGGCAAGTTGCCTGAATCGTTCTTCATTCTCCCGAAGCTTCAGTTCTGCCGATTTCCGCTCTGAAATATCAGAGATAAAGGAGTAGTAATACTGGGGTGTCCCTCCGGCATCCGTGACAAGATGAACGTATAATTCAACCGGGATCCGTGTACCGTCTTTACGGATGTACTCTTTCTCGTAACTGACCGGATGCCCGGTCCGGAGAAGCTCCCTGAGCCTCTCAAGTTCGAACTCCTTCCATTCATCAGGAGTGAGATCCCGTGCCCAGTCAAGGGAAGCGAGTTCCTCTGAAGTATACCCGAGAAGGGCTTCGAATGAAGTGTTGCAGATCCGAATCTGACCGTTCGGGTAGGCAACGGCAAAAGGATGGGAAGTATGTTCGATGAGATATGACAGGAATGCAGTCTTTTGGTACTTCTCGCGTATCTCCGGTGGTTCAACGGGATTGCACTCCGTCAGGACGATAAACCATTCATGGGATGAACCCGCCGGATCCTGGTAAACCGTCCCAGTACACCTCGTCTTTTCACCGTTCTTCTGCCTGCTTTTGAGAACAATCTCGCAGGATTGTCTCTCCCCGGTAACGAGAATCCCGTTCAGAAACGCATCAAATATCTCATGATCATCCTTCGTGACAAAGGAACGGAGGGACTGGCCAGGGATCCTCTCCGGTCTCTCGGAGAGAAACCGGGGGACCAGATCATTAATGCGGGTGATGATCCCTTTCTCATCGAGAACGAGATAGGGAAACGGTGCGCTTTGATACAGACTGACATAATGCCGGTGGATGGTATCTTCTTCCGGGTTTTCCCTTTCAATACGACCTGGTTCGCCTGGAGGGACTTCCCCATCGGAAGACACCCTGATATCCCTGCCACCCCGGTTATCCTGTTCTGATCTCATCACCCGTCTGTTAACCCTTTTCGCCAGGCCTATATATATCTTGTACCTGCCAGGTCACCGGAACGGAACAAGAGCACCATCCTCGGGGAGATATTCTCTCCGGTGTTACCTGTTGGTATCATCCTTCTCCCGGTACCGCCAGCTTCCCACGGGTACATGGATCTCGAACCGTGCACCTGCCCCCGGTACACCGTTCTCCTCGATAGAGATCCCGGTCAGCGAGAGGATCTCTCTTGCAAGAAACATACCAAGGCCGGTATTTTTTCCAAATCCCCGCTCAAAAATCTGTTTCTTCTCTGCAACCGGGACACCTATGCCGTTATCCTCCCAAACCAGGATCTGGCTGCCCTTTTCTTCATGGGAAGAGAACAGGATC
>JAJRBL010000058.1 GCA_028679485.1 Methanospirillum sp.
CGATCTTCATCTCCTGTGCCTGTGCCCAGATCCGTAGCGTTTCAAGAGCCCTGTCCTCCCCGGATTCGGCTGATACTGCCACGGGTATTACCTTCTTCCCTTTCAGTCTCCGCTCGTGCCAGAGGGAATATGTCCGGTCTATAAGGTTCTTTACCTGGCCGGTTACATCGTGGAAATATACCGGTGAACCGATGATAATCAGGTCGCTTTTCATCATCTTGCGGGCAATCGATTCGAAATCATCCGAAAGAACGCATCTTCCCTTCTCCATGCATTTACCACAGCCCCTGCAGGGATGGATAGTGCGTCTGGAGAGTGTAACCTTTTTTATCCTGAGCCCGGGGATATCTGCTCCCTCGATATTCCCGGTGATCATGCCGATAAGCGTGCTGGTGTTTCCTTTGGGCAGGTGGCTTCCTGATATCGCAAGTACGCGCATATCTATCTCCCTGTCTCCGTGCTAATTATAATATCCGGAGAAAAAGGTTGGAGTAACCGGAATGAAACGAGGGTAATTCCAGACCTGCATATAAGGGTATCTCATAGGTTAAGCAAACGTTTCGGATTAATCCGGAAAGTTGTGCATGATATGGTAACATCACGGTTTTATATATCCTCCACGGGAGGGGAGGGAGAATGTTCATTACGGACCGGGTAAGATATCACCTTTTGACAGAGGCGGATATCGTGACGGAATGTTCTGTGCTGATCGGAGGCAAGGCCGGAGACGGGATCTCCCAGGCTGGTCAGCTTATCGGTTCGGTGTTTGCCTCACTGGGTTACCACGTGTACCAGTACACCGATTATCCCTCCCTGATCCGCGGCGGCCATAACTATTGTATCGTCAGGGCTGCAGAGAGACCGGTTACTGCATACAGAAGCGGAATCGATCTGATTATTGCGTTTGATCAACAGACTGTCGATATTCATTCCCGCCGACTTACCGATCGCGGGACTATCCTGTATGACTCTGACCGGGTAAAGGCAACCGGGATTCCCCTATCGCTTGCAGGGATAATCAACCCGCTCGAAGGAGTCCAGATAATGGGCAATACGGCCATGACCGGTGCCCTTTTCCGGGTCCTGGGAATACCCTGGGAACGTATCGAGCCGGTTTTACGCAGGAAGATCCGGGCTCAACCAGAGAAGAATATCCAGATAGGAAATGCGGCATGGAACCAGGTCTCTTCCCAGATGGAGGTTCAGGACCTGGGTGGTTCCGGAAGGCCGTTTTTCTCCGGTAATGAATGGATTGGGCTTGGTCTTCTTGCCGGGGGTATAGATGCATACATCGCGTACCCGATGACACCTGCATCTGGCCTTCTTCATTTTCTCGCCGGGGTTGCGGAAGAGACCGGTATTACGGTGTATCATCCGGAGAGTGAGATAGCGGTGATTCTCATGGCACAGGGATTTGTATATGCAGGAAAAAAAACCGCTGTTGGAACCTCCGGGGGTGGTTTCTGCCTGATGACGGAGGCCCTCTCCCTTGCAGGGCAGGCAGAAATCCCTGTCGTTATTGTTGTTTCCCAGCGTACCGGTCCTTCCACCGGCCTTCCTACGTATACTGCCCAGTCCGATCTCCTTTTTATCCGTCATGCAGGCCAGGGGGAGTTTCCAAGGTGGATAGCGGCGCCGGCAACCCCTGAGGAGGCATACCGGCTTGGTGCCCGGGCGGTGGATATTGCATGGAAATACCAGGTACCTGCCTTTATCCTCTCGGATAAGTCATTTTCTGAAGGGATATTTACCGGAGATCCTGATATGCAGGATCCCGTTGCCCATCCCCTGTCTGCACCTTCATTTCCCTACCAGCGATATGCAGATACCCCTGACGGCATCTCCCCGATCCTCTCCCCTCCCTATACCGGGGAGGTGATCAAGGTGAACAGTTATACCCATGATTACCAGGGCATCACGACCGAAGATCCTGATATGACCGTGGTTATGGCTGACAAAAGAAAAAGAAAAGCCCAGGCCCTTTTGAATTATATCGATCGGGACGAGAGCATCATCACCGGCGGAAACCCGGATGGCAAAACCTGTATTGTATGCTGGGGTTCTGTGAGGGGGCAGGTAACGGAGGCGGCTGAAGGATCTGAAGTGAGGATCGTCTCTCCCCTTATCCTCGAGCCGTTTCCGGGAGATGCCTTTCGGAAAGCGATGAGGGGTGTTGAACGCATCGTCGTTGTTGAAGAGAGCGTATCAGGCCAGATCGTCACTATTCTCCGGGAACAGGGGTTCATCCCTGACGAGGTGCTGCTGAGGTACGACGGGAGACCTTCTGCAGTCGAGGAGTTGTCTGCACGGCTTGGGAGGGTACTATGAACCAGGGTATCCCCCTCGTTTCAGGGACGAAGAATACCTGGTGCCCGGGATGCGGCAACTTCGCCATCCAGCACGCGGTGAGGTTTGTTATCGAAGAGCTGGAACGGGAAGGAATACCGCGGGAACGGATAGTTCTGGTTTCAGGTATCGGATGCCATGCAAAGATCGTGGATTACTTCCAGGTTAACAGTTTTTATTCGCTTCACGGGAGGACCATCCCTGTTGCCACCGGAATCAAAATGGCCAATCCCGATCTTTACGTTATATGTTTTGCCGGAGACGGGGATTTATACGCTGAAGGCCTGGATCATCTCGTGCATGCCGCGAAACGGAACGTTGACATCACGGTCATCTGCCATAACAACCGGGTGTACGGGCTTACAACCGGTCAGTACACTCCCACCTCCCCGTACGGGTACAAGGGAAGATCAACCCCGCAGGGAATTCACGAGTCTCCCCTCAACGTCATCGAGGTGCTCCTTGGATCAGGGGCTACCTTTGTTGCCCGGGCATACAGCCGGAGGCTCCCGTTGCTCCGCAGGATAATCAGGGAAGCAGTCCTTCACCCGGGATTTGCTCACGTGGATGTCCTCCAGATCTGTGCCACTTTTTACAACCTGACAGCCTTCTACGACGAGCAGGTGTACGAGACGACGGAGACAAATGTATCCCAGTTTGATTTCGCCTGCAGGACCGGCCATCTTTGGCAATATGCAGAGAAGGGACCGATCCCTCTCGGGATATTTTATCGCACCATCCGTCCGTCGTTTCCTGAAAAGAAAGAGCCATTCACGAAAGATCGTGCCCTGGCAGTCAAAGAGATCATCTCCCGGTACTCCTGAATCTTCAGGATTTTTTCCGGCTTCTTTTCTTCATTAATCCGACAACTGCCAGGATTAGAATACCACAGATACCGATCGCTATCATGACATAATTCAGGAGGAATATTCCCGGCGGGAGGGTGAACTGAAATGTCGTGTTTGATATCTTTATCTCTTCAGCACCGGGGGGATTCAGGTTCCTTATTTGTCTGTCTTTTGCGAGACGGGTAAGGGTATCTCCGTACTTCTGGGGAATATAACTCTCATCCAGGGCAATTGCCTGTTCAAATGCCTTTAATGCATTCTGCATCTTTCCCATGGAGAAGTAGACACTGCCAAGATTATTCCATACCTCTGCAGATTCCGGGTATATCGTGATTGACTGGTTGAATGCAGCAACGGCTTCCTTGTTCCTGAACATCTTGGCCAGAACCTCTCCCTTTTTATTCCAGGTGGTATTGTTCTGCGGATCGATCTTGAGTGCCTTCGTGTACGCTTCGTCTGCTTCGGTAAACCTGTTCAGGGCTGCCAGGACATCCCCGTATCCGTCCTGGTTCTGGAAGGAATTGGGGTTCAATGAGACGGAACGGGTATAGATATCAAGTGATTCGGGATATTTTCCGAGAAGAAAGAGTGCATAAGCCTTTTTTCCAAGAAGATCCGTATTGGTCTTGTCGATGGCGAGGGCACGGTCATACGACTCTGCTGCCTGCGCATATCGTTCCAGTACCATCTGGGCATCGCCGCGGAGTTTCCATCCTTCCGTGTAATACTGGTCAAGGAGGAGAGCCTGATCATATGCTGCAATCGCGCTGATGTAATCCTTGTTATCAAACGCTTCCTTTCCTTTGTTTATCCATACCGTGGCATCCTGCATGCTTTCTGCTGAAACGGCTCCGAAGATCAGGAAGAATAGGCAAACAACCAGGAATAATTGAATGGAAGCGAAACGTCCGTTCATAGGGTTTTCCATCGGGAATTTGGGTCAAATACTCTCCTCAGGGTGAGACGGATATGATGAAGTAGTTTCCCTTTTCAAAATAGGGGCGATATAATACTTAAATCTGCTGAAGAAGTTCATTAAGTGGCACTTCCACTGGAGGTTCAGCTCTGTATGGTTTATTACCGGCTGAGTAAAGCTTGTTGTGGGTATCATGGAGATTGTCAGGATTCCCGGAATGGACAAAGAAGAGTACGATGCACTGATTAACAGCGTGTTCATGGCGCGAATAGCATTTTCCGGGGAGAAGTATCCCTATATTGCACCTTTTCTCTATGTCTTTGACGGGAAACACATCTACTTCCTGTCAACCAAATATGGAAAGAAGATAGAATATTTCAGGAAATCTCCATACGTGTCAGTAGAGATTGACAAGTATGCAAGAGATCTTTCGTGTTACATGTTCGTAACCCTGCAGGGATACCTGGAAGAAGTGAATGATTCCATCGAGAAGAAACTTATTCGAGAACGGTTTGTGAACCTTATACGTGACCATAACCTCTCGACAAATATCCTTGCAGCCTTTGGACATTCCCCCCAGGATCCTCCGGAATCGATATGTAAAGAGGAACGATCACTGGTATGGCGTCTTAATGGTGTCAGGAACCTCATTGCATTAAAAAATATATAACCGGATACAATCTTCTTCCGATGGATAATTACCTGTATTATATCTCCCGGATCAGACAGTTTTTACACGATAACCACGAGGGCGTGACATTATCCGAGATTGCCGGTGGATTGTCCATGTCACGTAATACCGCCGGAAAATATCTTGAATTGTTGTATATCTCCGGAGTGGTCGATTTCAGGAATGCCGGAAAGGCAAAACTCTATTATTTATCGTCGAAGATCCCGGTCACTCATCTCCTCTCCTACATCACGACATCGGTGATCCAGACTGACGGTTCGTACCAGATCAGAGATGCCAATACCAGTGCGACTGAACTCCTCGATTCTGATGAGGGAACTCTTATCGGGCGTAATATCCTGGATTTACTCTCTATGCAGGGTTTAAAGCCTGAAATCCGTTCAAAAATACTCTCTTCAGATCGATCCGCCGCATATGTCTCTGAACTCGAACTGATGCGATCAGGCAGCAGAAGACTCTACTGGATGACGATCGTTGACGTGGTGCTCTATGACGGGGGGATGGGGCATATCTTTTTTTTTGAGGATATCCATGAATGGAAAGAAGCGGAGGAAGAGAAGAACCGATACCGTACCATGTTCCACGCCCTTGCAGAGGAGACAGATGAACGTGTCTTCGTCATGACTCCGGACCTGGTCTTCTCCTTTGTCAATGCCGGTTACGGGTCGGCTCTTGGCCGGGACCCCGGATCACTGACCGGTGAGAAGAGGGCAGAATTTTATGATGCCCGTTCCCGCCAGCTCATGGTGGATGCTGCGGAGTATGTTTCGGCGAAGGGTAAACCCTATCGTTCCCTCATTCCGGTTGAGGTTCATGATTCAGTTCGCTGGTTTGAGGAACGTCTCTTTCCGGTCGAGAATATCAGCGGGGAGGTGAAGGAGATCATCGGAATATCGCGTGATATCACGGGATTCCAGGAGGGGGGAAGTGCCACGGTCCTCCTGTCGGTGCTGATGGATCTTCTCCATGAGGCAGTAATAACCTCGACCCCGGCCGGGACGGTACTGTCATGGAACAGGGGAGCAGAACTGATGACCGGTTATCCCCGGGATGAACTGGTGGGGAGTTCTGTACTGTCAATCATCACCCCCGAGTTGAACGGCGAGAGGAATATCGTGGAAGAGACCGTTTCAGGGGCAGATATCAGGGAACTGAAGGCGGTAATCTGGGCACGGGGCGGGAGAAAAAAGAGGGTACTGATCTCTACCTCGCGTTTGTCTGTCCAGGGAGGAATAATCAGCGGGATCTGTATCGTTATCCGCGAACCATAGGTTCATTCCGGTTTGCCGGGATTAAGCATTGCTGCAGGCCGAACAGGTGCTCTCTCTTTCCCTGATAAGACCACAGATCTGGCATATTCTTGCCCTGGGATCTGATACCTCTCCACCAATAAGATCTGCCGAAAGAGCGGCTATTGCCTCTGAAACCTCTGAAGAAAACTCGATCCGGTATCCCCTTTTTCCGGAGATATACTGGGAGACCGCTGAAGGAGCCATATTCAGAAGACCTGCCACCATTTTTTGGGATAATCCTTTTTTTACCATTTCTCCTGCAATTGCAGCCCTGATGGCAGGTAATGAATCCCATACTATCGTTTCACAGGGAAGTTTATCCATTGGAATCTCCTGGTACAGATTGTTTCACGGTGTGAATAATCAATATGTAGTACCTGCATCCCTGACCTCGGAAAGACATGATCTGGTTCTCAGCCGCATCCAGGCTATGAAGAATAGGTACCTGGACATGACGATCATACAGCATGATCTCCATGATGGGTGAATTGAAGGTTATTCCAGGGTTTCTCATCCAATTATGCTACACATTGCAGGCATTTCGGCAAAAAATCAGTACCTATATATCATATGATTACAACTCCTCTGTATGAGATTTTCGGGTGTCTGTCTTTTTTCGCTTACGATCATCGTGGTTCTTTTTTCAATCGGTGTGGCCGGATTGGGAAATGAGGGTATCAATCCGGATCAAACTCCTCCAGACATTCAGGGAGATGAACCGGCAGAGGAACCCATACCCATTCCGTCTGAATCTCCAGCCATGCCCGCTGAACCCACCGGTCTCGGGGGGGAGTATGGCTGGGTCTCGATCGATTCGATCCCTTCCGGAGGACTGGTTACGTTTGACGGCTCTGCCGAGGGCCTGACACCTTCTCTTGTCAAGGTCATGAGTACAGCATCACCTTTCCACCAGGTGGAGGTCAGGATGCCAGGATACCGGGACTGGAGTTTATCCCTCTCTGAAAACCCGGCATCAGGCGAGACAATCCCCATAACTGCCGTTTTGGTGCCGATTGAGCCCACGGAAACCAGCACCC
>JAJRBL010000059.1 GCA_028679485.1 Methanospirillum sp.
GGTGCTACATCATGGAAATGTCAGATCGCACGTGGTACACAAAGTCCAGTCTATCTTAAAAGACTGTGACATTCCGGCTGTTGTGGTCTGCCAGGCTCCTATCGATTACGAGGATTTTGCAAAGGAAGGTGTTAAAATGGCGATGGTGATGCCCACTGAAGCAAATGTCCTGACAAAAGGAACAGTGATGGCGATCGTCAGTGGTGTTACCAGAGGTCAGACCCCGTCTCGCGAAAAGATCAGCGAGGTCATTCACGAAGTGATGAAACTTATGAAATTTTCAGATTTGGAGAGATAAAATGGCATACACTCCACAATATGGTCCGGGTCAGTCTATTGTCGCCGAAAACCGGCGCAAGCAGATGAACCCAAATGTAAAGCTCGAAAAATTGCGCAATGTTACCGATGAGGACATTGTGCTGATTCTCGGACACCGTGCCCCAGGTCAGGCATACCCGACCGCACACCCGCCACTCGCAGAACAGGGCGAGCCGGACTGTCCAATCAGAAAGATCGTCACCCCAACCGATGGTGCAAAGGCCGGAGACCGTGTCCGGTACATCCAGTTCGCAGACTCCATGTACAACGCTCCCTGCCAGCCGTACCAGAGGACCTACCTCGAGTGCTACCGCTACCGTGGTATCGACCCAGGCACTCTGTCCGGCCGCCAGATCGTCGAGACCCGTGAACGTGACCTCGAAAAGATCTCCGCAGAACTGATCAACACTAATGTTTTCGACCCGGCACGGACTGGTATCCGTGGTGCAACCGTGCATGGTCACTCACTCCGTCTCGCAGAGAACGGAATGATGTTCGATATGTTGCAGCGGTGTGTACTTGAAGGAGGTACTGTCAAGTATGTCAAGGATCAGATTGGTGTTCCGCTCGACAAGAAGGTTGAAATCGGCAAGCCAATGGATGATGCCTGGCTTAAGGCAAATACCACGATGTTCAACTCACTTGTTGGAACCTCATTCAGAAGTGATGCGGAGTATATCCAGTACGTCCAGCGTATACACTCCCTGAGAACAAAGTACGGATTTATGCCGGTGGAGTAAGGAGGTACTAAATATGGCAAAAATTGAGCGAGCCCAGAAGCTTTTCCTGAAAGCATTGAAAGGCAAATTCGAAGGTCAGGATGTATCAGGTACCAAGGCAGCTTATTACTCCTGGGGAGACCTGAAGCAGTCACCACGGAAACAGGAGTTTATTGCAGCCTCAAAGAAGGTTGAACTCCGCCGTGGTATCTCCATGTACGACCCATACCGCTGCCACCTTGGTGGTCTGCCCATGGGTCAGCGTCAGCTCATGACCTACGAAGTATCCGGAACCGGAACCTTCGTTGAGGGAGATGACCTGCACTTTGTCAACAACCCTGCAATGCAGCAGATGTGGGATGATATCCGCCGGACGATCATCGTCAACATGGACCTTGCGCACCAGACCCTGCAGAAGCGTCTCGGCAAGGAAATCACCCCTGAGACCATCAACGAATACCTCCACATCTTAAACCACGCAATGCCTGGTGCAGCAGTGGTTCAGGAACACATGGTTGAAACCCACCCAAGTGTCGTTGATGACTGTTATGTAAAAGTCTTTACCGGAGACTCCGAACTTGCAGACAACCTTGAAAAGCAGTTCGTTCTCGATGTCGACAAGCTCTTCCCGGCAAAGCAGGCAGAGCAGCTGAAGGCAGCAGTCGGCAAGTCACTCTGGCAGGCAATCCACATCCCAACCATCGTATCCCGTACGTGTGATGGTGGAACTACCAGCCGGTGGTCAGCCATGCAGATCGGTATGTCATTCATTACCGCATACCGTATGTGTGCCGGTGAAGCAGCCGTCGCAGACCTTTCATTCGCCGCAAAGCACGCCGGTGTTATCCAGATGGCAAGCCACCTCCCGGCCCGCCGTGCACGTGGTCCAAATGAACCCGGTGGAATCATGTTCGGACACTTCTCCGATATGATCCAGGGTAACAGGAAATACCCGAACGACCCGGCCAAGGCAACCCTTGAAGTCGTCGGTGCTGGTGCAATGCTCTTCGACCAGATCTGGCTCGGATCATACATGTCCGGTGGTGTCGGATTCACCCAGTATGCAACCGCAGCATATACCGACAACATCCTCGATGACTACACCTACTACGGTATGGATTACATCAAGGACAAGTACAAAGTCGACTGGAAGAACCCAAGCCCGTCTGACAAGGTCAAACCAACCCAGGACATTGTCAACGACATTGCAACCGAAGTCAACCTCTATGGTATGGAACAGTACGAACAGTTCCCAACCGCTCTCGAGGACCACTTCGGAGGTTCACAGCGTGCATCCGTCCTCGCAGCAGCATCCGGTATCTCCGCTTCCATTGCAACCGGAAACTCCAACGCTGGTCTGAACGGCTGGTACCTTTCCATGCTCATGCACAAGGAAGGCTGGTCACGTCTCGGATTCTTCGGATACGACCTGCAGGACCAGTGTGGTTCCACCAACTCACTCTCTGTCAGACCTGACGAGGGTGCAATCGGTGAGTTCCGTGGCCCGAACTACCCGAACTACGCAATGAACGTGGGACACCAGGGAGAATACGCAGCAATCGCCGGTGCAGCACACTACAGCCGTGGCGATGGATTCTGTCTGTCCCCACTGATCAAGATCACCTTCGCAGACCCATCCCTGATCTTCGACTTCTCCGAACCACGGAAGGAGTTTGCAAAGGGTGCCATCCGCGAGTTCGTTGCAGCCGGAGAGCGGACCCTGCTCATGCCAGCCCGGTAACCGGGATAACAAACCTTTTTTTCTTTTTTTCCAGCCTGTGACCGGTTTATACTGTTAATATGAATGAGGATATCAGTCCGTGCTGATATTACTTGACTTCGATTCACCAATTGGACTTGAAATTGTAGATCTGAAAGATGAATTGGAAACAATTCTTGAAATTCCGGTTGATATTATTAACATAATGTATAAAACTCTTTAATTCAGGTCAGATAGGACTGCAGGACCGTGCAGTTCCCATCCCGTATTCATTGCTGTTGGAGAGCAGACCCTGCTCATGCCAGCCCGGTAACCGGGATAACCAATACTACTCTTATTATCCATCATTCCATCATCGTATTATCAGGGCTCAGGTTCAGATTAATGAATAGGTGAAGAAACCGATTCAGGTTTAAGATATAGCGTCATAGAGTTTATTAGAGCATTTTGGGAAATCCAGCCAAGAAGAACGTGGAATAGTAGGATAGAAGAAAAATATGTGATTTTGAACTTTTTTTCCGATAATACCCATTCCGAAAGAGAAGAAACAGAAGTCCCTTTTGCAACCGGTACTGCAGATGCATTACATAATTTAAGCCAGCCTTTTTGGATAAATCCAGAAGGTTTGATATTATACTCTATTCATCATACCAATTACGAGAACCAGGTTCATCGAAGGGAAACATACTTATCCCCCCATGCGATCTACTGATCATGCCACCTCTGCGAATAATATTTCTTCTTCTGGCGACATTCACCTCATTTGGGATGGTTTGTATTGCAGATTCGGAAAATATCTATTATTCAGGAGTACCTTTCGATCCAGAACTTGTTCCTTCAGGAATGATACCCTATGAGGAGGGATGGTCACATGGAAGCCTGTTTTCTGCTCCTAACTGGTTATTGGCACAGATTGATTCAAGTCTCACAAGTTCCGTGCTTGATTATGGAGCAACTCCGGCTCCGACCAAGCCTCCCAAGGACTACGAGGGGTACATATCTGAAGGATATGCTGCCCTTGAAGGGGGGAATTACCGGGATGCATATACCGCGTTTAAAAAGGCAACAGAACTGGATCTTTCATCCTCTGATGCATGGTATGGAACCGGGATTGCCCTTGAAAGCCAGGGCAGGTATCTTTCCTCTCTTGAAGCATATGGAAAGGCAATCAGTCTTTCACGCAGTGCTTCTGACAACTGGGCATCATTTGCCGGAAAGGGAAGATCATATTACTATCTGAATCGTTTTGAAGAAGCGAGAACTGCCCTGGAGACTGCAATCCGACAATACGAAAAAGCGGGGGTTTCACACCCTGATGAACTTGACGAGATATACCGGCTGCTTGAAGAGATCAACCAGAAGATAGAGAACCGGAATACTGCTGTTTACTCACCGTATATTCCTCAGGAATAACGGGCGGGAATCCCCTCGGGGATCATTCCATCACCCGGGTATAGTGCCATCACTATGATGGTACTACCGGTCACCATCCTTTCTGATGAAGAATACCGGTGGAGATCCTCGATTCAGAGAAAAAGTAAGCAGTTTACTCTTTGAGAACCATCTTTACAAACTGGTCCCGGATTTTTGGATCCCTGCAGATATCCTCGATAAATTCCAC
>JAJRBL010000010.1 GCA_028679485.1 Methanospirillum sp.
CTTCCAGCCGCCAAACACCAGTTCCATCATGAGTTCCGTCCCTCTGGAGCGAAGGGGGGCGGCATCTGCCATACGTACCTTCTTTAATAATACGGGAATGGTCATCTCCATGTCGATTGCCCTGCCCCTGCTCATCAGCACGGTCCCTCTTGAAGAGATGATGAACATGTTCGTCGTCGGAGGGATGAACCAGCCTGAATCGGTTCAGATATCATTCACAAACGGAATCACGTTCATATTCTGGATCTCTTCTGCAATCACCATCCTCGCGATACTGATATCTGCCATGCGGGGAAAAGGGGATTATCTTCAAAAAACCGAGTAAAAACGCAGTAATTAATCTCTACCCTGAAATACTTCTTTTTTTCCAGGAATGAAACCAGGTACCATACCCGGGAAGATACTTCCTGACATCCTGTCACCAGAGAGAAAAATAAATGAAGAATTGAATGAAAGTCAGGTATCAGAGGTACTATTCCGGAGTCTCTGCAAAAAAGCCTCCTGACCTGGTTCTTTTCCGAGGAATCCTCTCAGAAGATCCCTGCCATCCTGCATATTTCCCGGCTCAAGTATCCAGTGACGGTAGTTCATACCGGTTGTCGAATTCCCGATACCCGTCTCCTCAAACCGGGAGAACAGATTTATTGCATATATCTTCGACCAGAGATAACTGTAATACCCGGCATCATACCCGCCTGCAAAATGAGGGATTGAAGCCGGTTCGTGGCCTCCTTGCACCGGGTCAATCCCCAGGATCTCTTTGTACAGGGAGTCGGATATCCCGATCACATTCACCGGTCCTGGCCTTGTATTGAACTCCATATCCTCCTTCGCATATACCAATTGTCCCGCATATGTCGTCCCGATGTCAATATCACGGGAGGCTATCAGGTTATCTCTCATATCTGCAGGCAGTTTCCCGGACTGATTTGTGTAATGTCCGGATAGCTGATCGATCACTTCAGGATCCCATATCCACTCCTCCATGGCCTGTGAAGGTGTCTCGGTAAAGTCGAGTTCAACATTATCTATCCCGGATAATGTTCCATAGGGAGCGGTAGAGAGAGATTCGTGAAGAGTATGACCAAACTCATGGAATAATGTCTCGACTTCGTTAAAAGGGAGAAGCGAGGGCTTTTCTTCGGCAGGTTTCGGAAAATTCCCAACGATTGTAGTTATCGGAACAACATATGATCCATTATCACGTTCCCTGGGATAGTTCAGGGCAAATGTCGCCATATGGCGGTATTTGCCATCTCTCGGGAAGAGGTCGCAGTAGAGGTACGCGATAAGCCGGCCATCAGAGGTGTTGACTATCCGGTACAGGGTAACATCAGGAGACCAGACATCTGCCTCTTCAACCTCCTCTAATCTGATCCCAAATAATGCCCCGTACCAAGAAAACATCACGCTTAAAACACGTTCAAGAGGAAAGTACTCACTGATCTCTTCATCGTTGACGGAATATCCCTGCTCTTTGAGTTTTTCGGTGTAATAACTGATATCCCAGGGTTCGAGCCTGGTTGCACGGGGATCCTCGTTTTCTTTAAACCGTAACAGCACGGCCTCTTCTTCAAGTGCCTTCGAATGAAGGGGGATCTCTAAAGAATCTAGGAACTTCGTTACATTCCCCGGGCTTCCTGCCATCCTGCCATCGATCTGGTATGCTGCCCAGGAGTCGTAGCCGAGTTTCTCTGCAATCTGCTGACGAATCTGGATCGCCTCCTCCAGAAGCCTGGTATTATTCGCCGCCTGTATATTCTTGGAAGCGGTCATCATCCGTCTCCTGGTATCTTCCTGCACGGCATACTTCATTACCGGATTATAATCAGGATACTTCATGGTGACCAGGTACGTTCCGTTGTCGGTCAGGGAGAACGTCTTAAGTGTCTCTTCAGGAACACCCTTCAGTTCATCTGCGGTAAATAACAGGGTGGTATTATCATTGTTCAGGTTCGCGCTATATTCACTCTCTACCTTGGTAAGGTTTTCCCGCAACATTCTGACCCCGGCAATCTGATCGTCAGGCAATAAAAGCCCGTTCTTTTCATACTTGCGAAGTGTCACCTCTGATAAACGGGATTCCTCCGGCGTTGCTGGTTTTACGGATCTGAAAGCATCATACAAGTCCCGCCTGGTTGAGACATTGAATAAAAATGAGATTTTCTTCTGTTCTGCCTCCATCCCTTCACCTGCTATCCCGGTATCAGGATATATATATCCCATCAGGACAAGGGGCAGGACGGCATCGTTGAACTCGCTGATTATTTGATCGAACCTGACCAGAGTATTATTTACGGTCCGGTCATCAGGGTCGGTCTCTCCAATCTCATTCAGGGATTGATTTGCCTTCAGTACTGCCTGATTGTACCGCTCGGTTATCTCCCCCAGCTCAAAATGAGTCTTCATTATACTTTCAGTGGCCAAACTGCCATTATCAGGGATCTCGTCGGCGGATGCCATGCACCAGCAGAGCATAACAAGGCATATCACGGCACAGATACGAGAAACGGTCAGAGAAAAACAAGATGAATCATACATATCTTACATTGGGGTAGAGAGGAATATATGGATCGGATACGTGTCCAGGGATAAGATCCCTCTTAATTGTTGGCAGAATCTGAAGAGATCTGCAATAGTCCAGGAACTGCATGGAGTATCAGGCGAACATATTCTCCATCTCACTTCGGTTATTCTAAAACCTATTGCAGTGCACTATAATAACAAATTCTTTATATATTTCACCTACAATATTCACCATAATATTTTAATCTGGTGTTACGATGGAAATAAGTACTGTACTGAAGGGGTTAATCATAACAATGATCTGTATTGCTATGCTGCCCTGCTGGGGAATAGCCGATGATTATTCAGGAGGGGATATACTCAGTCTTCAGAGTCAGTCAGACCTGCCTGATTATGCCGAAGGGAGAATACTGGTAAAAACTGAAACCGGTCCGGAGGGTACTGTCCAGGCTCTCAGCGATGTCAGTGCTGAAATTGGAGCTATAGTAGAGGAAGACTACTCTTCAGAAGGATTTGACGGACTCGCCCTTGTATCCCTTCCGGCGAATATGTCTGTACAGGACGGAGTCTCATTTTACGACAACAAGCCGGGAGTGGCGTATGCAGAACCTGACTATTACCGGTATATCACCGCAGTTCCCCAGGATCCCGAATTCTGGAGAGAATGGGGTATGCAGAACACCGGGCAGGTTTACCGGGAGAATATCAGTCCCGGGACACCAGGTGTTGATATTCACGCAACTGATGCCTGGAATTATCAGAACAGCAGCAAAACCATCATAGCGGTTCTTGATACCGGAGTGGATTATAATCATCCTGACCTGGCCTCCAATATCTGGACAGATCCTGCCACCGGGACACACGGGTACAATGCCATATCAGGAACCAATGATCCGATGGACGGGCAGAATCATGGTACCCATTGTGCAGGGATTGCAGGGGCCGTGGCAAATAACGGAATCGGTGGAAGCGGCGTTGTCTGGAATGCAAGCCTCATGCCTGTACGCTGGATAAACAGCATGGGAATCGGTTCAGTCTCCGACGAGATATCCGCGATCCTCTGGGCTGAACGGAACGGGGCAAAGATCATCTCCTGTTCATACGGGAAAACCTCCTTCAGCCAGGCTGAAAAGGATGCAATTGCGGGATCCAATGCCCTGTTCGTCATATCTGCCGGAAACAATAACGGGGATAATGATCTGCAGCCGGTATACCCGGCATCATACGATCTCCCGAATATCATATCTGTAGCAGCCCTTGACCCGGATAACAATCTTGGAGGGTTCTCGAATTACGGAAAGAAGACGGTTCACCTGGCTGCCCCGGGAACACAGATCTATTCCACCACCAGAAGCATCTATACCCCGAGCCCGATCTGGTATGATCCCTTCAATTCATTGGCAAACTGGACGATCACGGGAAACTGGACTCTTGACAATACGCTTTATGTTTCTCCCCCGTCAAGCGTGAAAGGTTCAGATGAAGGGCAGATAATGCTGCTTACCCTTAATAATCCCCTGAACCTGACCGGATTACAGAACCCGGTAATTTCATACCAGGTCATATCTTCAGGACAGACCGGTACCGTTATCCTGGAGGGATCGTACAATGGAGGATCCACCTGGAATACGATCGATACCTGCTCGTTGTCATACACAGATATGGCATTTACCATGAAACAGGCCGAGCTTCCGGCCAGTCTCTTCGGGGAGTCGGTTCTGATCAGATTCAGGATGGAAGGAAGAGGATTTGTCATCCTTGATGATCTCATGATCTCAGACGGATACGGATCCCTGACGACACCGAGATGGGGATACATGAACGGAACATCCATGGCAGTTCCGATGGTAGCCGGTTCAGCCGGACTTCTCGCTGCATATGCCCCGGATGCCGGAATCACGGATATCAAGGAGGCGATACTGTCAGGAACGGATCCAGTCCCTTCGTTGCAGAACAAACTCGTAACCGGCGGCCGGCTCAACCTGACATCAGCCATGAAACACCTGACAACGAATACGGCCATACCCATCAAACCAGGCTGGAATTTTGTTTCGGTGCCAAAAGAACCTGCACCAGGATACGAGACTGCCAGGATATTTGCCGGGATAAATTCTTCAGGACATTCGGTGCTCTCCTACAAAGATGATGCAACCGGGTGGAAAACCCTGACTGCAGACGATCGGATACAGCCACTAAACGGGTACTGGATATACTCCATGAATGCTACGGAAGTTGCTGTTGTATTCAAAACACCGGTCATCGGTTCATCACGACAGGTTGTATCAGGTTGGAACAGTATCTCCGGCTGGGCAGAAAACGAGGTTCCGGCAGACAAAACCCTCTCTTCACTGGGCAGTAACTGGTCTTACCTGGTGGGCTATGATGCCTCATCCCAACAGTACGAAGAAGTAATCATGAGAGGAGGAACCGGCAACATGAGCGATAAAAGGCCGGTGAAACCCTGGCATGGGTACTGGCTGTACGCCACGGCAAATACCACCTATCAGGGACCACTAACCTGATCTTTTTTTGATAAACCTTTATAATTGAAGATATCATGTTAGGTAATGGAACCAAAAAAGTTGTACCGGGCACGCAAAGACAAGATTCTGGGAGGGGTCTGTGGCGGATTCGGCCATTACATGGATATCGATCCGGTTCTTGTAAGAATTCTCTTTATTCTCCTGATATTAGTATGGGGAGCAGGGATTCTCATCTACCTGATCGCATGGATTATCATTCCGCTTGAACCGGAGGAGGCGGATTACGAGGTTCATCCGCAATCCTGATATGAAAGATTGTTATCCCAATATTAGACTGTAAACAGGAATCAGGTGCATTTTTTCCGTGCCTGGCATGATGGCAGGATCTCAAAAAAAGTGATATTTGGTATATCCGGGGATTCCGGGAGTATACCAAAAGATTACCTGGACTTGGAAGCCATCTCGATATCTTCTTCTTTCAGAGTCTTCCTTCCTGCATGTGAAGCAAGCTTGTTTGCATCCTTCACCAGCTTTGCGATAAATTCTTCAGTTTTCTGCACAAGCAACGCCGATGCATCGCTTCCGATACGCTCAGCGCCACTCTTTTTTGCAACTCGTGCAACTGCTGCTACAGGTAAATCTGCCATAGTTATTACCTTATAAAGAAATATCCTGAAAAGGATATATAATCTTCGCCATATTTTGATATTCTGACC
>JAJRBL010000011.1 GCA_028679485.1 Methanospirillum sp.
CTACAAAGGCCTCCTTTCTTGAAACTAGAACTATAACGAAATCGTCAAATTTTAAGTCGAATTCTGAATAGAGTTATTTTAAAATTCTTCATCGTAATTATTTACCCGCCGAGTGTCAGTTCGAAAGGAACACTCCGGATGATCTCGTCATCGAATACCACCCCGGCGAAACTGGGATACCAGGTAGCCGTGACACCGGAGAACGACGAACTCGCCATCGGGATGGTGAAGACCGACTTTTCCGGGGATATCATGGAGGCAGGGCTCCCGAACCGGTCGACGACCAAAGGGAAGAAACCTGCAGCCACGAATTCGTGGAGGGATTCCGCGATCCTCTCCGGGGGAATCAGGAAAGTGCAGAAGATAATGAGTTACGAATCCGGGATGAAAGTGTGAGAAGCTGGCACAACAATTACTGTTCATTGAACCGTGAGAAAAAGATACACCAGATATGTGGCGATCTCACCCCGTTTTGCGCTCATAGACCCAGGTTCGGTTCAGATCATTTTGACCGACACAATCAGGAGATAATCCCTGGATTCGAAAGTTTGACCCGGTGGAGGTGAGGGGTTTGTGCAAAGTACGGCCACCCTTCCGGACGGGACCACCCCTGAAATACCACTCCTCTTTCATTGATTAATATGCACAATTTTCTTTTTTTCCTACCGAGACAATACAAACGATTAATCGATTATAACCGATTGCAGCAACGACCTCATGGTAAGACCAGATCCGGGCATCAGGCGGGATCAAAAAATGCAGAGACGTTAGGGTACATTTCGGGGATACGGGTGTAAGAAAAACTTACCGCCTGAAAATGAACACATCAATACCACTACAAGAAGATGGATGTATTAGCATTACTACGGCAACATGAACCAATCCTAAAAGAACGGTTCAAAATTGCATCAATCGGCATTTTGGCTCATATGTTCGGGGAGAAGAGCGAATTGATAGTGATGTTGATGTACTGGTAACATTTCAGACAGGGCAAAAAACCTTTGAAAAATACATAGATTGCAAATTTTATCTCGAAGATCTATTCGGCAAAAGAGTTGACCTGATGATAAAGGACTCAATTAAAGCCAGATTCATACCTTTTATTATCAGCGAGATTGTCTGTGCCTCGGACTGACTTCCAGTATCTCGATGATATTTACCTGGCAATTGCGAGCATTGAGGAGGATATCACCGGCATATCCTTTGGTGAATGTAACAAGGATCGGAGACGAAAAGATGCAGTTATCCGAAATTTTAAAGTCATTGGTGAGGCAACAAAGAAATTATCCGAAGATCTAAAGGTTCGCTATCCCATTGTTGCATGGAAACGGAACAGGGCTTCGGGATGTTATTGCTCATGACTACTTCAATGTTGATTACGAACTCATCTGGGGACTTACTACCATGGGGAATTTACCTCCACATTCTTTCTTAAAGAGGTATCTGTCTCTCCCCGGATATCCCCGAATCATTTCCTCACCTTAATAACCATCCAGGGATAATTAACTCTCATGCGAATTGATTTATTGATTGCATGCCTTCTCCTGTGTGGCTGCTTCGGATTATCCCAGGTCTGTGCTGAATCAACAGAGTATCCTGATTTGGTCGGAACCTGGGCGGGCGTATCGTCCGGTTATTATGAGGAAGATGACCTGTTTTTTAACGAGACCGGGGGTGTGAATTATACCCTGACAATTCCTGAACAGCAGGGACGGGTGTTCAAAGGGTCCCTGGATGCATCCGGTGAAAATTACCAGGCAAACTTCACGTTATCAGGCATTATCGACCATGATATGACTACCCTCTATATCGCAGAGAAGGGAACCGGGATGGATATCGCCCATATCATATCTCCGACCGAGATTGAGTTCATCGGCCTTGGCCTGGACGACAGCTCGACTGCGTTAATTAATCTCAAAAAGGAAGAGTAATCTCGTAACTCTCTTTTTTTACGGGTAGCAGGGCAGCGCCTCATAGGTGTTTTTTATGAAAACTTCCCTGTCCGATAAGGGTTCTTTTCTTCTGTCAATATTAATTCAACACATTTATCGAGAAGTAACTGATCAATGTAAAACTAAGTAGTGGAAGAACGAGAACCATGCCATCAGTATCATGCCATATCTTCCGGCTTATAATAATCCTGGGCTTTCTCTCGCTGGTTGCGACGGCCTGGGCCGAGTCCGGAACTGAGTTATATACCTCAGGAGATCATGCGGGGGCAGTCAAAGCCTTCGAACAAGATCTCACCAATGTATCAGGAGCCGGACAGGCACCTGTCCTGAACAATATCGGAACCTGTTATGTTGCCCTCGGCCAGCCTGACAAGGCAGTCGGGTATTATACCCGGGCCGTAACGGTTGATCCCTCCTACGGAAGAGGCTGGATCAATCTCGGGGTCGTACAGGAGAAACTTGGAAAACCGGAAGAAGCCATCTCCAGCTATGATAAGGTGGATCTCACCAATCAGGCGATGTATGCAGAAGCAATGGTCAAGAAAGGATCCCTTCTTGCCGGACAGGGAGATCTTGATAAGGCCCTTGCTGCGTTCAGGCTTGCCGAACCAGGAGCGACCGGGCAGGCGGTCGTGGATCTTTATACCGGGATAGGAGCGGTGGAGTTCCTGCAGAAGAACACGGTGGCGGCAGAAGAGGCGTTTTTAAAGGCGACAGAAGCAGATCCTAACGGTGCTGCCCTTGCCTTTACAAACCTCGGGGTGCTCAGGATATCCCAGGGCAAATACGAGGAGGCAAAGAGCCTTCTCGAGACTGCTGCCAGGAACGACAGGAACGGGCAGACGAACGCTGTCGAGTACCTGAAGAAACTCTCCGCGATGACCGGAGAGAAGGAATGAGAGATCCGGGGAGGGATCTCCGGGTAATTCTCCTCTGCATCTGCCTGCTCGTGGCCCATTCCGGGTTTGGAGTAGTCCTGGCAGATGAGACGTACCAGACCGAGGATATTGAGATAGTTCCTACTCCGGAACCCA
>JAJRBL010000060.1 GCA_028679485.1 Methanospirillum sp.
AAGATATCTGACGAATTTGATCGCGGGCAGGTCAGACTGCCTTGTTCCCGCTCAGTCTCTTCAATACCCGGCTTTCGGAAAAAACCCTGGCAAAGCCCTGTATCATATGATCTTTCATGGCCGGTTTCATCCTCTTCTGCACGGGGGGGAGGGAGGTGAACAGGGAGAAGAAGAAACGTGAGATCCGCTTCCTGTACTGGTACTGGGGAAAATCATAGAGCCCGTGCGATTTGAAGTACCGGTGATCCGCCCTGAAGATCGGCCTGAGATCTCCCCATACCGCATCACGGAGGACGATGCGCCCGGCAACGGAGGGAAACATCGGGGGTCTTGATACTCCGGCTACCGCGTACTGCACCGCCCGTTCGGCAGCAGAACCAATAAGTGCATCGATAAGTCCTGAGTCTTCAGGTTCATCGGTGACGATCTCAACGAGGTTGCTGCCGGAGAACTGGCTGGAAAGATTCTCCCGGAGTCCCGGAACCTGTGCCAGCGGCCCTTCGAGAAGGAGAATCACCTGTTTGCCGGTATACCGGGGAATGTGGCCCAGAAAGAAACTCCGGTCAAAGAACTCTTTCCATCGGGCAGAGATGTACCTGTCCCTGATGGTTCCGGCGAAGACGATGATGTCAGCAGGTTCGACCTGCTCTTTCCAGAAAGAACTGAACCCGTCAGTGTACATGCACTGGTTCTCAAACGCACACTGGACACAGCCAAGACATCCTCCTTTCATCCCTATCTTGTCAAGATTGCAGGTTGTCACCTCCCCTGAGAATGCTCCCTCCATCTGCCGGACCATTTTCCCGAGGGAAGAATCTTCAGAGGCATCATGCAGGATGAGAACCCTTTTCCCTTCGGTGTCCACCGGACCGGTCAAGGAGCCGGGGACATAGGATCGAGTCATCCGGGGTACCGGAGGATATACCTGGAGGACTGGTCTTCTTTTACAAGAGGCTGAGAGGATATCATCGCCGAAGGCAGCGAGCTGAAGCTGGCTTTTCTCCTCCATGAGGTCATTCATTCCTGCCGAGAACGAACCTGCCCAGTTCATCCCGAGATCCTCGCTGATTCCCTGGAGATACTCGTGCACCTTCTGATCAAAGAAGTGAACCGAGGTACTGATGGATGCAGCATACTTCCCGGCGAACAAGGCACCGGCATCACGTTCAAAAAGGAGTTCGATGAACCGCTTGTATTGTGAGGGAACATGCTGGACATACACCGGTGTTGCCCAGAGGACGAGGTCTGCATCACGAATGACGTTACAGACGAAATCCCACTCCTCCCGGTTCTTTTCGATTACCGCTATCTTTTTGCTGATATGACAGGTTACGAAGGTATGAGCCGGGTACGCCAGCTCGAGAAACCTCACGTACTGCAGGGTGATACTCTTCTCTCCTTTCGGACTCCCGTTTAAGACGCAGACCTGCATATTACTCCTCATCGTCAGGTTCAGCCGGCAGTCGATCGAAGATCTTCAGCATCTTTGCTGCAAGCGAACGAAACTTGTCTGCCCTAACCAGGGCAATGCCCTGTTTTTCATCACCCAGAACCATAAGGGAGTCTCCCGGTTTGATCCCGAATATCTCACGGGCTTCCTTGGGGATGACAATCTGGCCTCGTTCTCCAACCTTTACCGTTCCAAAGATATGTTTCCCGTCTTCACACGGTTTATTACCATGTACTGGCATAATCGCGATCACACAATTCCTTCTTTTCATACTAGTATGAATTGTATGAATATAATCCTTATCTTGCAACTCGCCGACTGGAATCCTCCGTGGAGAATAAAGGAAGAAAGGAGGGATACCATCTATTCGATCAGAAGAAGGGCGATCCGGTCAGGTGGATTCGGACATGGAAACTTAATCGTTAATCCTGCATTTGCAGCGGTTTTGATCACGTTAATCCCGACTGCTTCAAGAGGATACCTGAACTTCTCCGGGTGCAGGCAGATCCCGTTCTTAACATTACATTTTTTGCACAGGTCACATGAATCTGGCGTAAAGGCCAGGGCGAACGGCATCCCGGCCTGAAACGCAATCCGCTCCAGTCCGAGCATTAAATCATGGATTCTCCTGCTCTCCTGGTTTAACGCATCCATGCACTCCATGGTTCTGTCCCTGATTTCCGGAGTCACAGCAGGGTCATACCGGTTTTTCATGAGGGCATGGAGGATCGTTTCATCTGCCCGGACCTGGGATACAAACCTGATAACCAGAACATATGCATACTCTGCAAGTATCCCCCTGAACACCCCGATTCCGGGGGCATAAGGCGGACAGGACAGGGAGGTACCATGCGACGGGCAGCCGTTCCTGCACTTGAGACTGATCCTCTTCTCCACCACAACCGCTGAAGAGGGGATGATTACTGCATCTCTGGCACCGAAACTAAGGGATGCCCGTATTAATGGCTCATATCTCTCCAAGCGATCATCTGTTGCCATATCCTCTCCCTTCTGGTATCACGAATTCATCAGTCTGCTCAGGAATACCATACCATTATCCCGTATTTTGGACTGAATTACAAACTCTCCGGATTTTTACAGATAAATGTCTGTTTAACCTTCGGATAAACATACCTTCAGTCCCCATTATTCACAGGAGAACAAAGAGATCTGACAGGTGGAGGAGCACCCCCTGGTAGAATAGAAAATATTAACTTCTGAGTGTTGACATTATCTTTCCAGGGAGATTATACAGAGTATGTATGGAGATAGGTTACTGCTGATTTGTATATTGATGGTTTTGTTCTCCGTGGTAACGGTATTTGCTGATGATGTCGCAGATAATCAGGATTCAGAGGGTCAGACGGGATATCCCGGAGAAACGACCGGGGATAACACCAGTCTGCAGACAACGATACAGGATATTTCAGATGATGATTCTGCCAGGCAGTATCGTCAGTCCCCTGTCATAACCGGTCCTGATGCGGAAAAATGCCGGACAAGGCTCGTACTCCTGGGAACAACCGGGGGTGTCTCGTGGTGGCCTGAGACAAACAGAACCAGCTCCTCGTCCGCTCTTGTTGTAGGGGACAGGATCTACCTCATCGACATGGGACAGGGCTCAGCCTCCCGTATCAGCGAGGAGTTCAATTCAGGCAGTTTTGTGGATTCACCCGGAGGCAGGATTGAGGACGGTTCTTCGACATTCCTGGAGAATGTAAAGGCACTCTTCTTTACCCATCTCCACCAGGATCATACCGCTGATTACCCAAGTCTCCTGTTGATTGGCCCGGGAGCAGGTATGGGTACCTATACCGATCCCTCGACAAATAAAACGGTTATCGACCCGCTTAAAGTAATAGGACCCTGTAACAGGGGGGAACTTGATGCAGACATGACCAACTTCACGAGCAGGGGCGGCGAGGTCATCTATACTGATAGTGCCGATCCTGATCAGATAACACCGACACCAGGTATCAGGCAGATGACGAATATTATCTGGCAGGCATACGCCCAGACTATCAACGACATAACGCTCGATGACGGTTATCCTGATTTCAGAAGCCTGATTGAGGTCAGGGAGATCGGGGGCACCGGGTCAGGGGATATCCCCCTGCCGGTCTCGGTTCCTGATCCGAATAACGGGACCTGTCCGGCGATGGATCCCTTCGAGGTATACCAGGATGACCAGGTCAGGGTTACGGCTACCCTGGTTGACCACCACCAGGTATACCCGTCGTTTGCGTACCGGTTCGATACTGATGACGGGTCCGTGGTATTCTCAGGCGATACCGGCCCTAACACCAGCGGCAACCTGCAAAAACTGGCAGACGGGGCTGATATCCTGGTACACGAGGTTATCGACAAGGCCTGGATCGAGCAGAAGTTCGGGACACCGGTTCCGGGAAGCCAGATGGATGCACTCAAGACCCATATGCTGGAATCACATACGGCAAACGATCTCGTCGGTCAGGTTGCAACAGAATGCCATGTCAATACGCTGGTTCTGAACCATATCGTGCCAGGGAATACACCAGATGCCCATCTCATGGAAGCAAAGGCAAACTTTACCGGGGATCTGATCATCGGTGAAGATCTCATGCGGATAGGATTGGGAAGCCAGGAATGATCTGAAAATCCCTGAAAATCCTTTTATCCCGGAGTTGTCTTCCAGGCCAGGACTCAATCCCTAATCACAAACCCGGCAGAACGGACAATCTCGCAGATCTTCCGGTCCCAGATCGTATCGTCCGGCTCCTGCAGGATACTCACCCGGGTATCCCAGACTGAACGGAGAAGCGGGTTTTCCGCATGCATGTGCCTGCTTCCCATAACCCTTCCGGCCCTTTTCCCCTCCGGGTCTAGGATCAGGAACCTCCAGCACCCGTAATCCCTGCATACATCCGGACGGGTGAGATGAACCGTGCAATACCAGAGACCATCCTCATCGTTGCGGCGGAAAAAGGGGCATGCCTCGGAAAATTCAGCAAATACCCGTTTATCGTCATAGAGATGATACAGGGAGGCTGTAACCGAGACTTCATGTTTCTCCCCGGTATACTCGTTCCTGACGAGGAATGAGTACGGCGAATGTTCCTCAATAATCCTGAACATGAGACCGAGATGACTGCAACACTCCCCGCATTGCTGACATTCAAATGCCAGTTACAACCCTCCCTGTTTCATCCATCTGATGCATAGATCTCTGCGACTGTACACCAATACCGTATCGATCTGTTTTGGAACCGTCATTTCATCCCGGGATACCACCATATTCAGGGATTGATGTATGGCCAAGGATGGCTCATGGAACCAGGTCATATCTCTTTATTCTTCCTTAACACCTCCATCCGTTCCAGGAGGGCAATCGCCTCCCCCTCTACATGGGTTCCGCCTACTGTTGCGGTGTTTGAGAGAATTACCACCCCAGTCCCCATGGATGGATTACATGCGATAACTGCCTGATGGGCGTTCGTTTCTCCTGCTTTTTTTATGATTACCGTTTCGTCACGATTATGAAGGATATCCCAGAAGATGCCCTGCTCGAGAAGGGGAGGGCCTACGGAGGTAACGGCCAGGGGAAGGTGTGTTCTCTCGATCGCCCCGGCAAGCGGGGTATCAACCAGTCCCAGCTGGGCAGCAAGGAAGACCGCCATATCATCTGCATCAGAATGAATTCCTCCGGTGGCAGTCCAGAAATCGTTAAACCGGATCAGGTGGGCTTCATCAGGGGGATATTCATATCCGCGGTACCCGGTTGCCCGCCGGTTCAGATCGTCGGTCGTCCATGCTGCCCCCGTGCTTGTCATGCCGAGCGGGGTTGCAATCCGGTCTGCAAAGAGACGGGGATAGGGCACTCCTTCCGCCCTGGCGACACTGTCTCCGGCAACAGCCCCGCCGAGATTTGAATAGAGTGATTCATACCCCGGAGGACCGAGCAGGGAGATATTGGCGAGCCAGCGATAGGTTTCATCTGCAGTCATGGTCTGGTAATGCCGCATTGACTCTTCAAGCTGGTCCCCCCCGGTGGCAGCAGGATCGACCTGGGCAAATGCCTCTGGGGTTACCGGGAGTCCTGACCGGTGGGTTGCAAGATCTGCTCCGGTGATCTCTGCCCCTTCATAGCCGGGAAGTGCATACTCAGCCGGCAGCCAGGTATTTACCGGCGCAGAAAGGTTGTATTCTCCCTTTAACCCGGCATCAGCCATGAGCAGCCCGGTCATCACCTTGGATACCGATCCGATATCAAAGAGTGTCATGTTCTCCGGATATCTGCCGGTTGGCGTATCCAACATTCCGTATGAGTACC
>JAJRBL010000061.1 GCA_028679485.1 Methanospirillum sp.
AGGGTATTCCGGGGGCTTGTGTGAAGGGAAAATCTTTGTAATACCTGTTGACAATAGTATCAGAATCCAGGACCCGCATAAAGAGGATTTTAATCTCTGATCCCCCCCGTTTACATCTCTCTGAAAAAAGATCGTCTCCTCTTTTGTTATTCTTACATCATGTGAGTTGTAGAAGAACCATGATATTGTTCCCTGCCACGAAGATGCTCTGGAGCAGGAGGATTATACAGGCTACCCATGCTGCCCTGGGATAGTACCGATCTGATAACCTGAGTGAGAAATATGCCCAGGAGAGGAAGAGTATCTTTGCAACGGTCATTATCGGCCAGAACCAGATGGTAGGCTGAAACCCGCTGAAGACCGGGTTTAATTCGATGCCCCCGTTATCAATGACCAGTCTCGTGGTTATGAGATCCAGAACCTGGAGACAGAATAAACCGGTTATTGCCAGAATCCATCGGGAATTACCTGGTATACCCAAGGGTAATTCATTCTGCCACCGTACTCTGTTTCCTTTCGCGATATCTGCGGTGGTACCCATGCACGCTAGTCGGCAAGGTGGTATAAAAAACAAATCTCCGGCGATAATTACCTGAAAATGCAATTAAAGCCTGAAGTGTGACGAAAATAAGATCCTGTGTACCCGGTATAATCTCCCTGTCAGGTGAATCATACTACGGGGCAATCCATCTTCCCAACGTTGCGAAGAATGGAGAAAATGAGATGATTTGCATATCCCCATGGTAATTCATGCAGAGAAATAAATGAACCATTCGTATGAATAGATAGTACTGCAGGAACAACTGATTGATTTAGGGAATTAGTAATTTTCCCTGATGAACAGGATAATCCAGTCACGGAATTCGCTGCGCTCAGGCCGGTGTGTCAAACGGTGACTCTGTCATGTTCAGAGACAACCACTTCATTCATCAATGCCGGATAGAGTACTGACCAGGTTTTCTCCGTATTATGAGTCACTTGTCAGGCCATTACCCGGTTATTCACCCTGGTATCCCTTTTACTACATCCGCAATCCTGTCAGCCTGGAGTTCTTCAGTAACCATCATGGATGCAGGCCTTCAGGGTTGATATTCTCCTGGGGGTTTTGATCCTGCCAGGCTTTCATTCCAGGGTCAAGGTTTCTGTTATTACTGGTGAGATTTGATGGTTAGCAATAGAATAATCAGGTACTGTGATTATGGTTCCAATATGCACACTTTGGCATATATGCACAATTTATCTATAATGATTGCATACGTGTAACTATGGAATCAACTGTTCATAAAGTGAAGCAAACAGATATTAAGCGTATTCCGATAAAAGTTCCAACATGGCAAAGTCTCCACGATCTCAAGGAGGCAGGGCAGAGTTATGATAATCTTATTGCCGGAATGATAAAACGCGAAAAAGATCTTCGGGAATGGCAGATGGTAATGAAGATTGATCAATCTGGAGAATTTGAACCTTTTGATGCAGATAAAATCTTGAACGAGGGTTACACAGAAGAGGAGTAATAATCCGTGCATTATATCCTTATCGAAAAAAAGGCTCGTGAATATCTTCAGAAATTACCAATAAAAACCCGTCGTATTATCGTTGGTAAAATTCAGGAATTATCGGTTAATCCATATCCCGGAAGTAATAAAGAAAAACTTGAATGCTATAACTCTCCCGTAGTTTATCGTCTGCATATATCCCGTTCTTACACGGTATTTTATCTGATTGATGAAGAAAAAGAGGTTGTAAAAATTGAAAAGATTGAAACAATTGAAAAGGCTCATAAAACATATTCCCGAAGATAATCTGAATATTCGTTTATGCTCTGATAATGGCAGATGAATAATATTTCACTATGGATCTTTTTTCCATGAATCGTCTGTCATCCGGATAATTTAGCCGTTGCCTGCAATTCTCTGTGACTCGTTTTGGCAGTCATTACCCGGTTATTCACCCCTGTATCCCCTTCACGACATCCGCAATCCTGTCAGCCTGGAGTTCCTCGAGTTTGAGATACTTTGCCCCCATCTCATCTGACAGGGTGTGGGCAAGCCCAAAGGCGATGAAACCCTGCTCCGTATCGATTACTACTGACGATATTCCGGACTCCCTGATCTGGAACGCCGCCTCCCTTGCATCGTCAAGCGGTGAACCTGAACCCATGCTCACATTGGCCTTCCCGTCCGAGATCAGGATGAGCCGGAGTATCGACTGGGCATTGATCATCTTCTCCCGCATGAGTACCTCGAGTCCCTTTGAAAGCCCGTGGGCAAGAGGGGTTTTCCCGCCGACGGGCAGGCTCTGCATGTATTTTCGTGCCAGTTCCACGCTTGACGTCGGGGGAAGCAGAATCTCTGCTCCCTGGCCACGGAAGACGACGAGACCCACCCGGTCACGTTTCTGGTATGCATCGATAAGCAGGGAGAGGATGGCACCTTTTACCGCCGTCATCCGCTGCTGGGCTCCCATGCTCCCGCTTGCATCGACCACGAACAGAACGGTGTTGCCCATCTTTCGTTCCCGGACTTTCTCTCGGATATCAGAGGTCTCTATCTTGACGGCAAGATCACCCTCCCTTCCGAGCTGGTGAGGGGCGGCTGCACGTATGGTTGCATCAAGGGCGATATCTGCGGTAACCTTGTCGGGGATCCGGCTCCTGACATACTTCCCGTCCCTCGACTCGGTTACACTCCTCCGTCCGCTTCCGTCACGCTTGAACGAGTCGATCCTCCTCGGCTGGACCAGGGGTTTCTGGTTCACCTTGAAGGGAGAGCCTTCCGCAAAAACCGTGGTCGTCGACCCGTCCGGGACCGTGTTCTCCTGCGGCTTTTGTTCCTGCTGGGTCTGCTCTTCTTTTTGCTCGGGTTTCTGGCGTTCCTGCTGGGATTTTTCTATGGATTCCTCAACCTTGTCCTTGTCCATCTGCTGGTCCGAGAAAGGCTGGCTTCGCATCCGGTGGGAGAGCACCAGTTCTGCTGCTTCCCTGACATCATCCTCGTTTACCTCGGTTCTGTCATTGAAGGCTGCAATGGTTTTTGCCGTCTTCATCATGATGATATCGGCCCGATGACCGTCTACTGCCATGTCCATGCAGATCCGGGCGATCATGTGGACCATGTCATCGGATATCAGGACGGAAGGGAGAAGATCCCGGGCATTTCGTATCCGGGTGCGGAGTTCCTCTTCCTGCATTCTCCACCTGATGATGAACTCGTCAGGATTGTTTTCATACTCCCGCCGTCTCCTGATGACCTCGACACGGGTATCTGCATCAACGATCCCTTCTATCTCGACACACAGCCCGAACCGGTCAAGGAGCTGCGGGCGGAGATCGCCCTCCTCCGGGTTCATCGTTCCGATAAGGATGAACGAGGACGGATGTTCATACGAGACCCCTTCCCGTTCGATGATATTGACCCCCATCGCTGCAGCATCCAGGAGCACATCGACGATGTGATCATTGAGCAGGTTGACTTCGTCAACGTAGAGGATATTCCGGTTTGCCTTTGCAAGAACACCGGGTTCGAACTTTCGTTCCCCTTTCTGCAGGGCATACTCGATATCCAGGCTTCCGACGACCTTATCCTCCGTTGCACTGACTGGCAGTTCCACGACCCGCATACGGGTTATATTCGAACGGAAATCCCCCTTTTTCTCCTGGCAGTCAGCACACAGGTTCCTGCTGTCAGCCGGATCGCAACCGAAGATACAGCCTTCCACGACCCCCCGTTCCGGCAGCAGGCGGGCAAGGGCACGGGCTGCCGTGGACTTTGCAGTTCCCTTCTCTCCCCTGATAAGAACCCCGCCGATCTTTGGGTTTATCGCGTTGAGCAGGAGGGCTTTTTTCATCAGGTCCTGGCCCACTATCGCTGAGAACGGATAGATATCCTCAAAATGGTGCATCCTTCTTCCTCCTGAAGCCGGGACTTCTAATGAGCATGAGGATGGGTATGGACATGCTGGTGATCATGGTGCGACTTCAGGATTGACTGCTCCATCTTTGTTGCATCCATCTTTTGATCGGCAAACGGCCTGCGTCTCATCCGGTGGGAGAGCACCAGGGTGGCGGCCTCGCGGACATCCTCTTCTTTAACCTCGGTTCTGCCATTGAACGCTGCAATGGTAGATGCGGTCTTCATCATGGTGATATCTGCCCGGTGACCGTCCACTCCCATGTCGATACAGATCTGGGCGATAACGTGGAGCATCTCATCGGAGATCTTCACGGAGGAGAGCAGTTTTTGGGCGTTGACTATCCGGTCACGGAGATCCTGTTCTGATGAGGTCCATTTTACGAGGAATTCTTCCGGCTCTTCCTCGTACTGCTGTCTTCTCCTGATGACCTCGACACGGGTCTCGGCATCCATGATACCCTCGATGTCAACACAGAGTCCGAACCGGTCAAGGAGCTGGGGCCGCAGCTCACCCTCTTCCGGATTCATGGTTCCGATGAGGATGAATGCGGCGGGATGGACATAGGAGACGCCTTCCCGTTCGATAAAATTCATGCCCATGGCTGCTGCATCGAGGAGAACATCGACGATATGATCGTTGAGCAGGTTGACTTCGTCCACATACAGGATGTTCCGGTGTGCCTGGGCAAGGATCCCAGGCTCGAACCTTTTTTCTCCTTTCTTCAGCGCATGTTCGATATCCAGGCTTCCGACAACCTTATCCTCCGTGGCACTGATGGGAAGTTCCACGACCTTCATCCTGGCAATCCTGGTCTTCAGGTCCGGGGCTTTTTTCTGGCAGTCAAGGCAGAGGCCCTTTGAATCGTGGGGATCACAGCCAAAGATACACCCGTCTACAACCTCCCTCTCCGGAAGGAGATGGGCGAGGGCACGGGCTGCCGTGGACTTCGCGGTTCCCTTCTCGCCTTTGATGAGAACGCCGCCGATTCGGGGGTTGATTGCATTCAGGAGCAGGGCTTTCTTCATCTGCTCCTGGCAGACTATTGCGGAAAATGGATAAATATCTTCAAAATGATGCATTACATTGCTCCGGGTAACTCATATGTGAGTAGTACTGATTATCGATTCGTTATATTAATTAGTTTCAATTTTAGATTAATGATATTGGATATGAACTATTATCTTAAAAGTATTAACAGGATATAAGATCACCGGATTCATGGCACAATGATGGAGAATTGAACATTTCTGGAATTTTTGAGAAT
>JAJRBL010000062.1 GCA_028679485.1 Methanospirillum sp.
CTGAAAAATATGAGTCTGCGATCGATATCATCATCAGGCTTGCCGAGACCGAGACAACCCTCCGGAGGCTTGGCGACGAGATCCAGATGAACCGGAGACGGGTAAATGCCCTTGACCAGATCGTGATCCCCGAGCTGAAAGAACAGGCGAAGTACATCAGGTTTACTATCGAGGAACGTGAACGGGAGGATATCTTCAGGCTTAAGAAGGTAAAAAAACTCATCGAACGGAAAAAGAAGAAAAAACTTCGGGTTCAGGCCGAAGATTCCCCGGGCTGAACCGGCTTCTCTTCAGGAACCGGACCTGTATATTGTGCGATAACCGGTTCTGTTCCCGGAACCGTGTATGACTGTTCGCAATGCAGGCATTTCTTCGGGCAGTAATCAACACAGCATCCGCAGATGACACACCTGAACCTGTTTATCGTCCATGTTCTCTCAGTTTTGTTCACCTCGATTGCATCAGCCGGGCAGTGCATCCGGCAGAGACCGCAGAATATACAGTCTTCAATGGTAACATCCAGGTAACCCCTCGTCGCCGGACTGACCTTTGCCGGCGCATACGGATATCGTGACGTATAAGGGCCTTTGATCAGGTTTTTAAGGACCGTTAAGGCCATAACTCCCGCTTTCATCTTCTCACCGCTCCATGCAGCCGATGCAGGGATCAATGGTCAGAACGATAACCGGTACGTCGGCAAGTTCACATCCTGCAAGCATCTTTACCAGGGCAGGAACATTAGCCAGGGTAGGCGTGCGGACCCGGTGTCGTTGCAGATTCTTCTTTCCGTTCGCCTTCACGTAATGGATTACTTCCCCGCGTGGCTGTTCTGCACGGGCATAGAACTCTCCGGACGGGTTCCCCTTTACCGGGACAAGAACATCTCCCCCGGGAATCCGGTCGATTGCCTTTTCGATGAGACTGATAGAGGAGAACATCTCTTCAGCCCTGACGAGACACCGTGCATAACAGTCGCCGTCACTCTTTACCACCGGTTTGAAGTCAAGATCATCGTATGCTGCATACCCGGTGGACCTCATGTCTGATGAGATCCCGCTTCCCCTGCATACCGGGCCGACTGCCCCGAGATCCCATGCGGCATCCTTCGGCAGAAGACCGATTCTTTTCGTCCGTGTCTGGACGGTTATATCCTCCTCGAATACCCGGGTGAGTTCCCGGAGTTCAGGACGGAGTCCGGCAAGTTCCCGTGACATCCTGGCGAGTTCTTCGGGGGGAATATCACGGCTGACCCCGCCAACCCGGCAGACTCCCTGGATAACCCGCCCCCCTGTTGTCCGTTCAAGTACATCCAGGATCTTCTCACGAAGGCGCCAGGAGTTCATGAAGAGGTTTTCATATCCCATCGAGTCTGCGAAACAGCCGAGCCAGAGCAGGTGGCTATGGAGACGGGAATATTCAGACCAGATGGTCCGGAGATACTCTGCCCGGCGTGGCACCTCCACCTCCATGACCGTTTCTACCGCATGGCAGTAGGTCGCACTGTGGATGAAACTGCAAATTCCGCAGATGCGTTCGGCAATAAAGACATAATCCTTGTAATCGCGCTTTTCAACGAGTTTTTCCAGGCCCCGGTGGACGTACCCTATGGATGGGACTGCTTCTATAACCCGTTCATCCTCCAGGACCAGGTCGAGGTGGATAGGTTCGGGAAGAACCGGGTGTTGGGGACCAAAGGGTAGAACGATCTGTTTACTCATCTCTCTCCTCCGTCTTTGATCCTGCTTTTACTACCTGGGGGGAACCAAAAGGATGGGGGATTTTTGTCCGGATAAACGTCCCTTTATAGTCGATTGCGATCCCCGTGATCGGGATACCGAAGAGGTCGGCGATCTCGTTCTCGTACACGAAAGCAGCAAGATATATCCGGGAGATACTGGGGATTGCGGTTTCGGGCGGTATCCGGATCCTCAGGTGGGACAGGGCAAGATCCCGGTCAAAACTGTAGGTAAGTTCGTAATTGTCCCCGTCATGGGTACAACTGATCTGAACAAGGCGGTATCCCTCGTCGTGACAGGTCTGAACCGATTGAATGAGTTCAGCCGGAGAGAGTGCCTGGAATGATTGTGCCTTTTTTATCATGCTATCCCCTCCCCTCTCAGCATGGCAGTTTTTTTCTTTTCCAGGACTCCGAGTGCCTGGACGATCCCGTCAATGATGGATTCAGGCCTGGCTGCACAACCCGGTACATAGATGTCAACCGGTATCACGGTATTGACTCCTCCCGAGATGTTGTAGCATTCACGGAACACCCCCCCCGAGCAGGCACAGATCCCGACAGCCACCACGACCTTGGGATGGGGCATCTGTTCGTAGATATTCCTGACCACTTCTTTGTTCATCTCGTTCACTCCGCCGGTGATTACAAATATATCCGCATGTTTTGGATTTCCTGTATTGAGGATTCCGAAACGCTCGACATCATAGAGCGGGGTAAGGCAGGCAAGCACCTCGATATCGCAGCCATTGCAACTGGAGGCATCGTAATGAATGATCCAGGGTGATTTTTGCAGGTAAGACATAATATCACATAATTGAAAGAGCAAAGATATTTCCCGCTCCGGCGACGAGCGTGACAAACCAGGCGCTGGTCAGTGCATCCTGCCAGCGAACACGCGAGGTACAGTTATCCAGGAGTATCTCGAGGATCATGACGAGAATTATCGCAGCGATGGAGAAGAGCGGATGGTTCCCGAAGAAGAGCCAGATAAACCCCAGCATTACCACAAGTTCGTATATATGGGCAAGTTCTACCATTGCCAGGGTAAATCCTGAAAACTCGGTCGTGCTTCCTTTTACCAGTTCCTGGTGGGCATGATGCGAACTAGCCAGATCGAAGGGTGATTTGCGCAGTTTGAACGTTAATATAAATATAAATCCGATAAACACCCCGGGAAGAAGGAGTAACGGAAAACCTGCATGGTTTGCCATCTCCCCGACAAGGAAGGAGTCGTTCACCTGGTAGAGGCCGATAGCCGTGATGATGATCATCGGTTCGACAGCCATGAGCTGGATGAGTTCCCGTTCTGCCCCTATGTGGGCGTAGGGGGAGAATGAAACGGATGCACCAAGGACCAGGAACACGTGGGCCAGGGTAAAGGCGAATATCACGAGGAGCAGATCGCCCCCGGCAAAGAAGAGTGCCCCTGAGAATATCACGAATACCAGGTAACAGAAGATGAAGAAACTCTGGGCGCCCCATACTGCAACCTGCCTCTTTTCAAAGAGTTTCCTGATGTCATACCAGGGCTGGAGGATCGGCGGCCCGACCCTGCCCTGCATACGTGCGGTCAGTTTCCGGTC
>JAJRBL010000063.1 GCA_028679485.1 Methanospirillum sp.
ATGAAAAGTATACCATGTTACATACTAATATGGTAAGTAGAATGAACCGGGATATCCGCTATCTGCAGCGCCTTCATAATTATCACAAAGCAGTTTCGATATTACGCGAAGGAGTCGATCTATCTTATAGTCGTCCACTATCAACGATAGAAAAGCAGGGATTAATAAAATCTTTTGAATTTACCTCTGAATTGGCATGGAACCTGATGAGAGATTATTCCCTTTACCAGGGATATCAGGATATCAGGGGTTCCCGTGATGCTATTCGTCAGGCACTCTCAATGGACCTGATTGCTTGTGGAGAGATCTGGATGGAGATGCTGGAAAGCAGGAATGTTACATCACATACGTATGATGAGAAGACTGCAGAGAAAATTCTGGATGGTATTGTCACCAGATATTACCCGGCTCTCCTGACTTTTGAAAAAACGATGACGGAGATCGCCGATGCTGGCTGATAACCGGGCAACAGGTTTATCAGATCTCCAGATCTCCAGGATACGAGATGTTTTTTCATCCTGCCTGAAGGTTAACAAAGTAATCTTGTTCGGGTCCAGGGCCATGGGCTCCTATAGAAATGGATCTGATATCGATATTGCCCTTGCAGGACCTGAACTAACGTGGTATGATATCCTTCATCTTCACACCCGGATTGACGATCTCAATCTGCCTTTTTTTGTGGATATTGTTCATGTGCAGAGTGTTGAAAACCCCGATCTCCTGGATCATATTCACCGGGTTGGAAAGATCCTGTTTTCCCGTGAATAAGACCACCATGCTTCAGCCTCCTGATCACCACATTCAGAATATCATCCTGCAGTTCACCAGGCCGACATGCGATCCCTGTTTCATCACGATCCGTAATGCCAAGGCCGGATTACTCCGGTTCTTCCTCATATCGCCCACCCTCATATGCACATAATCCTGTCCGGGGAGAATTGCATATCGGGAGCAGGTAACATTCATCCAGATCTTCATTTGAACCACAATCGAGACAGAGGAGTGTCTCATCGTCATTTTCAAGGTAATGAAAAATAGCAGGTTTTCCACATTCAGAACAGACGAGATCCGGCTTTCTGTTCATTGCAGCCATCACCATTTTATCAGGTTGTTTCTTCCAGATGATAGAATCAACAACTTTCAGCCTGAGTTCGGTAGTGGTACCGAAATCATATTCATAGGAAAAAACCATCCCCGGCCTAAGAACCTTTTCAATCTTCACTTTTGTGGATTTTGCATGATCAAATGGAGCATTTCCCATATCCTCATGTTTTTCCTGGTATTCAGTTCCCAGGATGGTAAAGGCACTGAGATGACCACAACATTCTACCCAGATATCCCGCAGGGCATCATCAAGGTCTCCAAGTGTTCCATGAGGTTTTGCAAGGATAACCATCCAGTAGGGAGAGGAATAGGGGGTATCAACCAGGATGACGAATCGTTCTTCTCCGGAATCCGGAACATGGTTTTTCTGCAGATGCGATACAGCGGTTCGCTTTGTAATTGTCTCTTTGCAGACAGAACATGTTCCGGGAGCTGCGGCCTGCTTTACCATAGTAACTCAGATCATTTTCATGATATTATGGCATTTCTCTTTCGGTTAATGGTTGCAGAGTAATTATCAGGCTCAGTCTTCCCGCGTTCAATAAATCTTGCTGATATAAATACCGCGATATGTCCAAAATTTTTTCTTGGAATCCTCTTACCAATAATTATTCAGGAAAAGAAACGGCCAGCCAACACTGTTCAATACCAGGATAGTCATCATTTCCTGATCAATTGGCCCTATTTCTCTCTCCATTATCGAAAAAGGAAGGATCCATTTTTTCCTGGTGTGTTAGTAATCACTAATTTATTATAGTTTAACATAAAAATTTAGATTATACTAAATTGTTGAGGTGATTCATGTCAATCATAACCGCAGACCAACTACCCCCCGGAGCCTCAGGAATCATATCCGGAATCCGGGGTGAAACAAGTATTCGACGAAGATTGATGGAGATGGGCGTATTGCCCGGCTCTAAACTGACCCTGGTAAAATGGGCTCCTCTTGGAGACCCTGCTGAATGTCTTATCCGCGGATACAAGCTCTCTCTCCGGAGAACTGAAGCGGCATTGATCACCGTTGAAACAAACCAGGAGAGATGAAACCACATGGTTCCGCTTAGTCTGATGAGAACCGGCGATAAGGCGGTAGTCAGGGCCATCCAGGGAACCGGGCACCTGGCGAAGACCCTCGGCCAGCTTGGCATTATTATCGGAATCGAACTTACGGTTATTCAAAAAGCAAACCAATCGGTGATTGTCCGGATTGGAGAGAGCAGGTATGCTCTTGGAGCCGGGGCAGCAAGCATGGTGCTGGTCGAAGCACAAAAATGAGAGAAATATGAACGATATTCGCATATTATTAGCAGGAAACCCAAATGTGGGGAAAACCACCCTGTTCAACAGCCTGTGTGGTGTACATCAGCACACAGGGAACTATCCCGGAGTTACCGTAGAGATCAAGGAAGGAAAGCGTCAGGTAAACGAACATTCGATTACCGTCTCCGACCTGCCGGGAACATACAGTCTTTCGGCATTTACTCCCGATGAACAGGTTGCACGGGATGCACTGCTGACATCGCGTCCTGACGCTGTAGTCCAGATTATCGATGCAACAAACGTGGAGAGAAACCTCTTCCTGACAACCCAGCTTCTTGAGATCGGCATACCCGTGGTCATAGCCCTGAACATGTGCGATCTTGCGGATGAACAGGGAATCACCATCGATGCCGAATGCCTGGAGAAGAACCTGAAAGTTCCGGTTGTCAGGATAGTTGCACGAACCGGCGAGGGTATCGAAGAACTAGTTGACACCATCATCCGTGTTACTTCCTCGAAGACGCCGGGAAATCCCCGTGAATTAGAGTATTCACACTCAATTGCTACACATGTCACCGAGATCGGAGCTTTTCTCGGTTCCCATACATCGCTCCCGGGAAACCTTTCACCGCAGTATGCAGCAATCCGTCTGCTTGAGGGTGATGAGTGCCTTGAAAAAACACTGCATGACCAGGGACTTGTGATCCCGTTCATCGATACCAGTGATCCTGCAGAGCGGGATGGCATTGCAGAGGATATCCTGCTTGCCAGGTATCATCTGGCAGAAGAGATAACAACCTGTTCTGTCAGGTGCACCATGGGACGGGTAATGCCTGCCGATCTCATCGACCATGTCCTGACCCACCGGATATTTGGTATTCCTATCTTCCTCTCCTGCATGTGGTTTGCATTCCAGCTCACCTTCAGTGCAGCCAATCCGTTTCTTGTTGGGATCGAACAGATATTCGGCTATTTTACCGAAGTGATGAACAGTATTGACATGGATCCCTTTGTCAGGTCATTCCTGGCAGATGGTGTCATCGGAGGCGTAGGTTCGGTTCTTGTATTTGTTCCGAATATATTCATCATGTTCCTCCTGCTATCCATCCTGGAAGATACGGGATACCTGGCCAGGGCTGCCTTTGTCATGGACAGGCTCATGCATTCCATCGGACTGCATGGCCGCTCGTTCATCCCGTTTCTCATAGGATTCGGGTGCAATGTGCCGGCCATTATGGCGACCCGGACTCTCCAGAGCAGGGCTGACCGGATTATCACCATCATCACAATCCCATTCATGTCATGTGCAGCAAGGCTCCCGGTATATATTCTCTTTGCAGGAGTATTCTTTGGAGCAGCAGCGGGAAACGTGATATTCTTTCTCTATGTCCTGGGGATACTTGTAGCCGTTCTATCAGCCCTTATATTCCGGCGCCTCGTGTTCAAAGGTGAACCCTCTCCGTTCATCATGGAACTGCCGCCATACCGGAGACCCAGCGGGTATGCAGCAGCCCTCCATATGTGGTACAAAGGCAGGGAATACCTGAAACGTGCAGGAATTGTCATATTCGGCGGCGTTCTCGTTGTCTGGGCACTGGCAACCCTGCCGGCAGGGGTCGAATACGGGTCGGCTGAAAGCCTTGCCGGAATCATAGGAGAGGCGGTCCAGCCACTATTTGCACCACTCGGGTTTAACTGGCAGCTTGTGGTTGGCCTGATCTTTGGTTTCATCGCAAAGGAAGTCGTCGTAGGATCTCTTGGAACCCTGTACGGGGGCGAGGAGATGCTGGAGTCGTCCCTGGCAGCTGACCCGACACTCACTCCTGTCGTCGCCCTGGCATTCATGGTATTCGTGCTCCTCTATCTCCCCTGTGTCGCCGCTCTCGGGGTGATCAGGCAGGAGATGGGTAGTTGGAGATGGACCGGAATCGCCATCGGCTGGGGGATTCTCATGGCATATATCGTTGCATATATTGCCCTGCACGCAGGCTCATTTATCATCGGAGCATAACATGTCAGACACAACCTATCCACATTCATACCTGTATGGGTGGACAACAATCGTCACCCTTGCCACGTTTGTAGCCGGTCTCTTATCCATTCTTGAAGGGGCGGGATTCATCACCGGACTCTTCATCTTACCGGATATCCCGGGAGGATGTATCCTGGTACTGATATCAGCCCTGTTTGGCACTGCTGTAGTGAAGGGAAAGATTGACCGGCCCGGATGGATCAGTTTTACCTATATTGCATGCCTTCTCCTCCTCGTATTTGCCGGATGTGCTATCCTGGTTGAAGGAGGAGACTATCTCACCCTCATCATGGAGGGCGAAGAAGCAGACATCATAACAATCATCAGCTCGGCATTCATATGGGCAGGAATTCTTGCAATACCCCTCTTTTTCGGGGTTTCAAAAATCCTGTACAGATGCTCGTGCGGAGGAGAATGCAATGAGTGAAGGTCTTGAGATCCTCCACTTCATCAGTACCCGGGGAGGGTGCCTCCTCTCCGAACTTGCCGTAGAACTGGGAGTTCCTAAAAGTTCTGTTATATCATGGGTATCCATGCTCTGCAGCACCGGGTACCTGAAAGATACGAGTGAAAAAACCACCGGGTGCTCATGCAGGAACCATGGCATGAAATGTTTATGCTGCAACTCCTCATGCGAAGAGCAGAAAGCCCCTGAGAGCAGGATAGAGATTACAGAGCGTGGACACGAACTCATCAGGAGGGAACTGGATGAAAAAACCGGAACGGAAATTGTCCCAGGCCATGGAAGATTACCTCGAAACGATATATGTGCTCAGTAAAAACAAGGGATATGCCAGGACTGGAGAGATTGCCAAAGCACTGAATGTTTCCCCCTCATCAGTGGTTGAGATGGTTGGAAAGATATCCAGGCTTGGATATCTCGAATGGAAGCGGTACGAAGGAGTATATCTCTCTCCGGAAGGGAGAATGAAAGGAGAGATTATCCATATCAGGCATGAGACACTGCGAAAATTCTTTGAATTCATCGGTGTTGCCCCGGATATCGCCAACAAGGAAGCCTGTATCATCGAGCACGAATTATCACCGATAACGACATCTGCCATCGGAAACCTGGTACGTTTTTTACAGACACCTGCAGGAACAGAGACAATCTCTGCACTTGGTCTCTTCCTGAAAATCCGAGACGCAGGCTTCCCCTGTGATCTGGCTGGTATCTTCATTGATTCACCACGTAATGAAACAAAATTACAACCCACACTAAAAACACCGGCAAACCAGGAGATCCTCTCGGTGATCACCCGCCATGACCTGATGAATACTATCCACGCCCTCACCGGGTATCTTAATGTTCTTGCATCACTGCCTGGCAGTGAGGAGATAAATCCGGTACTATTACGCCTGGAGACCCGGATTCAGGCAATGGGGAGACAGATCTCAGCAGATCCGGATCACTTGGTTGCAGGGATTTCGATTCCCCGGTGGATGAATCTCCGTAAACTGGTCATGGATGCACTACGTATGACCGACATAAATTCTCTCGTCTTCGAATATCGCCTCGGCTCTATCGAGATATTCGGAGATCCGCTTCTTGAAAAGGCAGTAGGCAACATTCTTGAATATTCTATCAGGCACGGGGGAGACCTATCCCGAATGGTATGCGGCTACAAGCCTGGAGAGAAAACCCTCACATGGTTTATTCAGAATGAAGGGAAAGAAATACCCCTGGAAGAAAAAATGACTTTATTCCAAACCACAGGAAAAAGTCAAGATGATAACCTCTATGTTGCATACCAGATCTTCACGGCCTGCGGTATGGAGATTCGGGAAACCGGGAAACCAGGGGAAGGGATACGATTTGAAATTACTATTCCGGAGGGATTATTCCAGACAGCAAAATTGAATTTGGATATCACACCAGATATACTTGGCAAGGTATCCGGAGACGAACCTGGTATCCCGGTAGTATAATAAGAACACAAAACTCTTTTTCAGGCCCTCCGGAGAGATATTCGAGGGTGCTTTCTCGGTTCTGATAAACCGGATAACATAAGAACGTGAATAACTCAAAAACAGAACAGAACTCGGGAGAGATCATATAATCTCAGCATATTCTCCAGAAACCGCCAGCATTCAGGCCCGAATCCGTTCTGGTTCATAGCAGGTGTGGTGATTATACGATCGATACTCGTCCTGTTTCCAATGACTGCATAAGGTACCGGTGATGCCTGCGTTGGGTGAAAAGAAATTCTGCCGGGTTTACACGGGATTACGGATCGTATTCGCCTCCTGATCTTCCGAAGTACGGGAATGTTCTTCCAAGGGACTACCCAGGTATTTCCAGAGGAACTCCGGGATGATATCTCCCTTCGATCCCCCCCTGATTGATGCATGAGAACTCATTCTCTTCCGCCAAAATGTGACATGATTCTTTCTCAATAAAGACTCCAATCGGCTGTAAGGCACCCCTATCTAGATCGGATCAGGATTAACAGCTGACTGGCTGGTTTCACCCATCAGGTGATGCAGGTGTTCATCAAGATTCTTCATGTGACTGATGAGTGCTTCCAGATCACGCTGCACATGTTCGATATCACCATGAACATGTTCCAGTTCTTCTTTCAGGTGCACGATTAATTCTTCTTTTTCGTTCATGTATACTCCAATACTCGGGATTATCCCTCCCGCATACCAGTCTTTGATTTTTGGTAGAGATGAGAGGTACCCAAAAGTTTTTTGATACATAAAAATGGGGAACAGGGAAAACGATCAATACCTGGAGAGAGAGGGTATCGGTTCATGGAGTTCTGCAAAGATACGAGGCATGCACCCATACGAACCAGGACCAGACGTGGCGTACAGGAAAACCTCCCGGTTTCTTTCCCTGGATTTCAGTACGAGTGGATATCCTGATACCTGACAGCCACCGGAGATCAGTTCATCACACACCTTTCGGATCCTGTCAGGATCCACAACCCATCTGTCGAGATCTGAACCAATAAGATCAGTCCTGGAGAATCCGATCAGCATCTCTGTGGCGATATTCACATCACGGATAACCAGATCATGAGATAAGGTAATCAGCGGATCCATATGGGATTCGATCAATGTCCGGTGATAATGATTGACTTCTGTGAGATCACTCTGTTTTCTTTTCTCGATGGTGACATCACGAACAGATTCGATCGCACCGATTATCTTTCCATCACGATCATACAGGTGCGCAGCCTTTACCCTGAAGGTGACGGGTATGATCGGATCACCTGAAGTAATCTCCGCTAGGATCATCCCCTCCCTTTCTTCAAGGATTGCCCATGTATCCAGAGGGATCACCCCAGAATGGAGCAGTATATCTGCAACCACATGGATAGACGGGGGATAGAAGGGAATAATCCCGGCATATCCGGTCTTACCGACGATATAATCCTCATGAATACCCGTTAATTCTTCCATTCCATGATTCCAGGCCATCACCCTTCCCTCGTTATTGATGGCATATGCCGGATCAGGGAGATAATGAAAGACTGAATAAATTAGACGTTCAGATTCACGTATCCTCTCTTCATACTTGTTCTTCAGTGCAGCCTCCTGAATGATATGAGCGAGTTCGGTAAACAAAACTCCGGGTGCTCCACCTTTCCTGATATAGTATGATGCACCGCGGTTTAATGCCTCAATGACCACCTCTTCCCTTCCCCTCCCGGTAAATAAGATAAAGGGAAGGGTATTTCCGGCATTTCTTAAAGATGCAAGAAGATCTATGCCGTTCATCCCCGGCATATCATAATCAGACACAATCACATCAAATGATCGCGATGGAAGCAGTGATAATGCTTCATATGCG
>JAJRBL010000064.1 GCA_028679485.1 Methanospirillum sp.
ATCCTTCCTTCAGGGTTTTGATACCTTCGTAGATATCGGTAATTGCAGCATCACGATACGGCTTTGGTATAAATTTCCGCCACGATACAAGGGTGAAAATTATTTTTTTAATTCTGGTATCACTATTCCCATCCCGGGAACTTTTGACATATGCATATTCTTTTATCAGGTTTGCATCGTCTTCAGTCAGTTTTCCGGCTTCTATTGCCTTTAATATAGAACGTTCTCCGGTATATTTATCATTGAACTGATAGAATGACGACGTGGTTACTCACCACATTTCAATAGGATGGCATACACGAAAAAAGTATAGGCATTGAACCTAAAATGTCAAGATGCCCCAGCCCGGATTTGAACCGGGGACAACCAGATCTTCAGTCTGGCGCTCTCCCAGTCTGAGCTACTGAGGCGCGACTATACAGATTGCATTCTCATAATATTAACTCTTGCCCTTTGTATTGAGGTAAATACCCTGACCCGGGGATCCCGGAGATGATACCATGTCCCTTATAGCGTCAGAAGACTGACATTCTATGCAATGTTTTTCAGGAAACGAAGGGCAGGACCGGATATTGCGAAAATTTCTGCGGATATTGCCCTTCGGACAGCAAAGGTTGTTCATCTGACTCATAATGACTTCGATGCGGTCGGTGCGGATGCAGTCCACCGGATCAGGTACCGGGACGGAGAAGTCTTCACGATCTTCAGTTCTGTGGGGAAATTCCCGATGTACCTCGAGATCATCTCCCAGATCGCCGGAAACGGAGATACCCTCTCAATCAGCGACCTCTCATACAAACGGGGCATCGAACAGCATCTCAGGAGGAGTAAACAAAAAGGATGGAGGATCGAATGGCGGGATCACCATCGCTGGCACGAGGATGAGATCGGCATCATCCGGAGTATCGTCGATCTCCTCCATATCGACACGGGAAAATGTGCCTGTGGGATATGTGCCGAGGATCTCGCACCTGATAATGCCATAACCCAGGAGATCGCCCTGGTGGTATGCGACTACGATCTCTGGAGACACCAGGATCCCCGTTCCGGCGTTCTCGGCCTCGTCCTCCAGCGACACGAAAACCGGGAACATGTCCGTGACATGCTCATGATGGGAGTCTTTGACGACAAGATCATCCGGGCCCAGTACGAGGATATCACGCGGGAGATGCACCGGGTCATGGAAAGAACGAAACGTACCGCAAGCATCCTCGGAAAGAAGCACCGGACTGTTGTTGCACCCATGTACGGCTATCCCAGCGAGACCGCAGCCTACCTCAGGAAAGAACTCAGGTCAGATATCGAAGTGCTGGTCTCGTCATCAGGCAAATTTTCCATCAGGTCCGTCCCGCATATAAGCCATAATATAGCCCGCGAATTTGGAGGCGGCGGTCATCCGCAGGCAGCCGGAGGTTTTTTCCACTTTACCCTGAAAGACAAACTTCTTCTTCTGTTATTCAAAAAAAACCGGTGGTTTACACGGATAGCAGATTATGCTGACACTATAGAGAAATAATCGCTGACTCTCCTATTTTTTTCCAGTACTCATACTCGGAACCTTCCCCGTACCCTGCCACGAGGATATGATCCTGATCGGTCATCTCAAGAACCCGGCCAAGTGCCCGGGTATCAGGTTCGCAGATTATAAGATTTCTCGGCTGAAACCGGTCAAGAAGATCCGGAATAACACCGATATCCCTGGCATGAAGAATGATATCCCCGGTCAGTTCCAGGAGTTCTTCAAGGTCTTCCGGAGAGGGATCGTGGATATAACAGAGAGTTTTCGGCCCGCAGAGAAGTTCCAGTTCTACCGGGGAAGGTTCACGGGCATGAATGACATGACCAAAAACCCCTGCATCCCGGACCGACCGGAGAAGTTGCAGGTACCCGTGACAGTACTCGGCAAGAGAATCTTCGTCATCGAGGAGCCCTGGTTTTAGGAGACCCGGACTCTCATGGACTGACCTGAATGAGGAGCAGGTTTTCTTCAGGAAAGAGACATCGCTGACGAGATCTGAGGGATCTGTCCGAAGACCGCTATCCGGATCCCACGTGAGGGCTTTGTTCATCCTTAAGCTATAGAACCTTCCCCCCGCTGCGGGAATGCCGATCCCGGCATCAGACTGTGCAGACAGGGAGTGGGACAACTGGAAACGGATAAGATCCATCTCGATCCCGTGATGGGCCGAGACAAAACCGGTAAGTTCCCTGATCGAGGGAATATCCGGCTCGGAACCGAGTGAAATCGTTTTAAAAGTAATTTTTTTCCCCATGTTTCATCTACCGGAGACAAAGGTATCTGCGCAAAACCCGGATGCCGCAGATGGTATCTGCGTATCAGGAAACCGGGGTATCGGATCTTCTGTATATCTTTATAGAATCGTCTTCAAAAATGTACGCAATGAAAAGCCGCCCACTTCTTGTCACTTGTGGCCTTCCGTATTCCAACGGATTATGCCACCTGGGTCATCTTCGAACGTACATACCTGCAGATTTTTACGTCAGGTTCATGCGGAGAAAGGGTGAGGAGGTAGTATTCGTATGCGGTTCTGACAACCACGGGACCCCTATCGTGGTGAGTGCCGAGAAGGAGGGGAAGACCCCCCGACAGATATCCGAGCGGTATCATGCCCATTTTGCCGAAACCTTCCAAAAACTCCAGGTCAGGTTTGATCATTTCGGGATGACTGATGACCCGGCAACCCATGAGCGGACAACACACCTGATAAACCAGCTCATCGAGAGGGGCTATATCTACCCGAAAGTAATCCAGCAGGCTTATTGCCCGAAATGCGAGAAGTTTCTTCCTGACCGGTTCCTCGAAGGGATATGCCCGTACTGTAAAAAACCGGCACGGGGAGATGAATGCGACCAGGGATGCGGTAAACATCTCGAACCTGGTGAGATCCTGGAGCCAACCTGCAGGATATGCGGTACAAGGGCTGAGTTCAGGGAACAGGAGCATTTCTTCTTCCGCCTGAGCGGGTTCCAGGACTGGCTGAGACAGTTCCTTGGCAACCTGAAAGGGACTGATAATGCCATTAACTATGCCCTGGGATGGGTAAACGAGGATCTCCATGACTGGTGCATTACCCGGACCCTTGACTGGGGGGTCAGGTTCCCGGGACACGATGATCTCGTGGTATACGTATGGGTGGACGCTCCCATCGGGTACATCGCCTTCACCGAAGAATGGGCAAAAAAGACCGGACATGACTGGAAGGAGTACTGGTGCGGAGATGATACGAGAGTGACCCATTTCATCGGTCAGGACATCACCTACCATCACTGCCTCTTCTGGCCGGCGATGCTACAGGGGGCAGGATACGGACTTCCCCACGCCGTGGTTGCATCAGGAATGCTCAAGATCGATGATCACAAGTTTTCCAAGTCACGCGGGTATGTAGTCTGGACAAACGAGGACTATCTCGACCAGGATCTTCCGGCTGATTACCTCAGGTACTACATGCTCACCTATACCAGCCACACGAAAGAGATGAACTTTTCCTGGCAGCTCTTCCAGGAACGCCTGAACAACGAAGTGGTAAACACCCTCGGCAACTTCATCTACCGGTCACTCCACCTCTCCCATAAACAGTTTGGGGGAATCCCCGAAGGCTCCACTGACCCGGAGATTCTTAAACGGATCTCCGGGACCATGGATACGGTCACATCCCTGGTTGGGAATTACGACTTTAAAGGAGCGGTAGATACCATCCTCTCCCTGGCAGCATGGGGCAACACGTATATCCAGGGCAAAGAACCCTGGAAACTCGCAAAGACCGACCCCGCAGAGATGGCACAGGTCATGCGGAACTGTCTCCAGATAGCAAAAAGCCTGGTTTTACTTATTGAACCGGTGATGCCGGAACGGGCAGCAGAGATATGGCTCCAGCTCGGAGAGAAAAACGCCATCGACGAGTGCGGATTTGAATCAGGGCTCGTGGATCTTACAGCAGGCCCGCTTCCGGCACCTTCCATCGTCTTCACGAAGATAGACGACAAAAAAGTTACCGAACTTGATTCCCTCTTACGGAAAAGAATAGATGCACTCGACGAGGAGAATAAACCAAAAATGACGGAGATATCAATAGACGACTTTGCACGGGTAGAGATGAAGACCGGAATAATCCAATCTGCAGAACCGGTACCGAGGTCTGCCAAACTCCTGAAAC
>JAJRBL010000065.1 GCA_028679485.1 Methanospirillum sp.
AGTTTCCGGTCAAATCCTGAGATGATGATCCCGATGACCGGTGCCAGTACGATGAATATCCCTGCTGCAAGGAAGGGGTTCACAGTCCACCTCCGATGAGAAGGAAGTTCATGAGAAGAACGAGAAGAAAAACTCCTGCTGCCACGCTCAACCTGGACAACCTCTCTTCTCCGAAGACTTTCTCCAGGTAATAATTGGAGAGGACGACGTCCCTGGTGACTCCCGTGCTTCCGGTATACGAAGCAGTACTGGTCTCCGGAATACCGCAGAGGTAACGGGGAACAGGTACAGCGGAATGACTGAACCGTGCCAGGGAGAATGGCATGATAAGCACGAGGAAGAGCATCATGATCATTATCTCGATGTTGCTGAGTGACAAAAGTTCAGTAACCGGCTGGTAGAGCGTTGCAAGCCATGGTTCGATAAGGTACCAGGAGATGACCGGGAAACAGAAACACACGATGATGGTCAGGGTTGAGAGGATATACAGGATAATCTTCTCTGACTTTGGAACTTCGGACTCGATATCCGGTTTCCTGCCGTTGACTGATATCAGTTTACCCATCCATTTTGCCCAGAAAAATGCCGTGATCCCGCTTCCGTATGCGATTATAATCACGAGCAGGATCCCGTAAGGGGGTACCGATTCGACAAAGGCATGAAGGGAAGCCCATTTCGAGATGAGCATGCCGAACGGTGCGAGGAACATCCCTGATATCCCGATCAGTATCATCATGGTTATCCGGGGCATCCTGACCACGAGGCCTGACATGTCTTCGATATCCCTGCTGTGAATCCGGTGTTCAACCGTCCCCACCGAGAGGAAGAGGAGCGATTTTGCGATTGCATGGAATATGATAAGCAGGATCGCCGCCCATAACGCCTCGGCTGTTCCTACCCCGCAGCAGGCCACGATAAGTCCAAGATTGGCAATGGTGGAGTATGCGAGAACCTTCTTCGCATTGCTCTGGGATATCGCGATACCGGACGCGGCCAGGAAGGTGATCCCCCCGATAAGAGCGATAAGGATACCTACTATCTGCCCTTCAAACACCGGTGCGAACCTGGCGATGACGTATACGCCGGCTTTTACCATGGTACTGGAGTGAAGAAGTGCAGATACGGGGGTTGGAGCTACCATTGCACCGACAAGCCAGGATGAGAAGGGGAACTGTGCCGACTTGGCCAGTCCTGCAATGGCGATGAGACCTGCCGGAACAAGGGCCAGAGTCGGACCAGCCGCGACGAGTTCGTTTATTGCGAGGAGTCTGGAATGCCCGGAGAACTGGATAGCAAGGATTGCAAGGGGTATGCATGCCCCTCCGGCCAGGTTAAAAAGGAGTGCCCTGAATGCATTCCTGACTGATTCGGTGGTTTCCGGGTAACGGATCAGGAGATAGGAACATAATGTGGTAATCTCCCAGAAGAAAAACAACCAGAAGAGGTTGTTTGAAAAGACCACGCCGAACATCCCTGAAAGGAAGAGGAACAGGATGGCAAAGAACCGGTTTCTTCTGTCAGGTTTGTCAGGGTGATAATGATGGTATTCACGCATGTATCCGAGGGCATAGATGCATATAAGCCCGCCGACCACGCCGATTATTGCAGCCATTATTCCCGAGAACTGGTCAATAAACAGGTCCGGTATCGGAATATGATCTGAAAGTGCAAGAAATTCGGCAAGAGCTATAAGGACCAGCTGAAGAATGGTTACCCCTGTTATGAGGTACTGCCTGGATTTCAGACTCACGTATACGAGGTAACTGCTGATGAGGAGGTCCCCGAAGAAGATAAGGAATCCGATGAAGTTGACCGGCATGGAGTAGTACAAAGCCGAATCGGTCATACTGGATACCAGAACGATCAGCGATACCATACCCGCGAGTACTGCACCGGTAATAACTGCCGCTCCCCTGAATTTCTCGTTTCGAATAACTGAGATGAGTCCAGCCACCAGAAGGGGAAAGAGTATCAGAAAGACGAGCAGTTCCATGGAATGTAGGTATGGGACAAACCCTATTTATCATTATTTATCATGATCAATTGACCTGATCACTTAGGATATTGTCGTATATCAGGAATCAGGGAATGAATTTGTTCTTCTCAGGGTCAGGAAAAAAGATGGACCGGTTCCCGGTGACCGCCCGTGATTTATATGGATCGCATTATCAGCAATTTCAGCTGATGACAGATATGATGATCCGTTCCCTATGTAAGGTCTGCCCCCTGCTTATACTGGCCTGTTTCTCCCCTCTCCTGTGCGATTGACCTCTTCATGAGCTGTATCCCCCGGTGGTATTTCGCGTGTATCTCCGTGCGCCAGGGGGCAGAGGTATATTTAACCGTATTGCCATGAAACGCCCTGTATGAAAAACCTGTCATTCTCCCAGGTTGATGCCGGTGCATGGATCGATAAAGATGCAATTCTTGACGATCTGAAACGGTACGAGGAGGCATTGCGGGAATGCGATAAGACGATTCGGTCTGATCCCGGGTATGTTGATGCATGGATCAACAAAGGGATTCTTCTTTATCTCCTGGGGCGGTATGAAGAGGCTCTGGCGATCTCTGATACGGCGATTCACCTGGATCCCGATGATGGAATGGCATGGAATAACCGGGGGAGTATCCTCCAGTGCCTGGGCAGATATGAAGATGCGCTAAGTGCCTTCGGCGAGGCCCTCCGGTGTAACCCTGAATATTCCGATGCCTGGAACAACCGGGGCAGTGTTCTGAGCTGCCTGGAGAGATACGAAGAAGCACTTCTTTCATGTGATCAAGCGATCCTGTTCGATCCCGAATATTCCGATGCCTGGAACAACCGGGGCAATGTTCTGAACTGCCTGGGGCGGTATGAAGAGGCACTTCTCGCCTTTGACAAGGCTATACAGTTCGAAGAGAAAGATACCGGTACGACCGCCGGCCGGATCCCGCCTGGCAGGTGAGCAGAAAAACCCCTGTTGGATCTCATCTCCGGTTCACCCATCCGAAACCCACGGTGTTTCGATCACCCGGAATATTCTCTTCTTTTATTTTTTTTATCGCTCCCTCAGATCCCGGCAGATAGATCTTCTAAATTATTATGTATCCCAGGATATAGTTTATACAATATATAAATCGAAATATTATTTGTAAAATTCGGGGTGTTTTATGAGGTTACACGCCGTATCATAAGGCGTGAAGGCACGGATAGATAACGGGAAAGTCCTTCTGGGGTCAGAGGGATATGCTCTTTATGAACAGAGCGGGTTTGGCAGACCTCTGAAAGACGGACTCCGGCTTTCTCCGGTGGAAGCACTCTACCTTGTATATCGGGGGAGGATCGAGATACCTGATTATGATTTTGATTCACTCCTGGTAAAATTCTCAGATGATGCTCATATGCTCAGATCGTTCCTGGTATACCGGGATATCAGGGAACGGGGTTACGTGGTCCAGACCGGTCCCCATGACTTCCGTGTTTTCAAGAGGGGTGAGAAGCCGGGAAAGGGTGAATCGCTCTACATGGTCAGGGTTCTCTCCGAACGGGACCTGATTGATTTCTCCAAGGTGAGGAGCGAGGTAAATACCACCCTCAACATGCGTAAACAGCATGTCCTTGCTGTTGTCGATGACGAGTTCGAGATCACCTATTACGAAGTCAAGCTCCAGAAACTTCAGCCCCTTGAGGATGCACCGGTACCTTCCCCGGCAAAGGGGATCCTCTCCTCCATCTCCGTCATCATAACTGCCGGTACGGATTCAGGGTATGATCAGGCATTTTATGGAAAACGGCTTGATGAGTCCAGGATTGTTCTTGCGACCGTTGAAACCGCGTATCTCATGGGATGCAACCTGATATCTATACAAAAAGGGGATAATACCCTGTCAAGAGAAGAGTATTGTGCCCTTATCAGAGAATCTGATCCTGAAATGGACCAGAAGATAGCAGTGTACCGTCACCTCCGGTCCCTTCAGTACATCCCGAAGACCGGATACAAGTTCGGTCATCATTTCCGGGTATATTCAGGGAGAAAGATCCATTCAGAAATGCTTGTCCAGGCGATAGGAAAAGGGATCACCCTTCCGATGAACAGTATATCCCGTTCGGTCAGGATGGCACACAGTGTCAAAAAGAAGATGTTATTTGCCGGCATACAAAATGAGGGCATCGAGTTCATCGAATTTGCACGAA